>DASXLF010000417.1:0-3696 GCA_036496405.1 Steroidobacteraceae bacterium
CGCTATGAAAATAGGCGTTTCCGCCGAGAAATCAGCCGCGATGATCGATCGTAGGATGTCAGTCGCTCCCATGATGGATTGGACCGACCGCCACTGCCGGTACTTCCTGCGCGGGTTCTCGTCGCGCGCCTTGCTCTACACCGAGATGGTCACCGCAGCCGCAATCGTGCACGGGGATCGCGCGCGGCTGCTGCGCTATTGCGAGGCCGAGCGCCCTCTGGCGCTGCAGGTGGGCGGCAGCGATCCGGCGCTGCTGGCCGTGGCCGCGCGCGCCGGTGCCGACAGCGGCTACGACGAGATCAATCTGAATTGCGGCTGTCCGAGCGAACGCGTACACGCGGGCGCCTTCGGTGCCTGCCTGATGCTCACGCCGGAGCGGGTTGCCGAATGCGTGAGCGCCATGCGCCGGGCGGTTGCCCTGCCCGTGACCGTCAAGATGCGCATCGGTGTATTGGTGCAATCCGGACGTGGCGCCGATCTGAGTCGCTTCGAGGAGCAGGATTACCAGCGTCTGCATGCCTTTACCGCCATGGTCGCGCAGGCCGGTTGCAGTCATTTCATCGTGCATGCGCGCCAGGCAGTCCTGGGCGGCTTGTCTGCGCGTGAGAATCGCGAGGTGCCGCCACTGCGTTTTGAGGTGGTGCGGCGCCTTAAACAGGAGTTTCCGCAGTTATCGATTGCCGTGAATGGCGGCTTGCGGACCCCGGCGCAGAGCGAGTCGGCGCTGCTGTGGTGCGATGGCGTGATGCTCGGCCGCGAGGTGTACCACCGCCCGGCATTGCTGAGCGAGCTGCACCGGCAGGTGTTCGATGATGGCGGGCACGGGCAAGACCCCGCGAGCATGCTGGAGCGCATGGCCGCGTACGCCGAGCGTGAGGTGGCAGCGGGTGAGCGGGCCTCGTCAATCACGCGCCATATGCTGGGGTTGTGTGCCGGTCAGCCGGGAGCGCGCCGTTATCGCCAGTACCTCTCGGAAGGCGCACGCGCGCTGGGTAGCGGTGCGCCGGCCGCAGCCCAGGTGGCCGGATTGATGCGTCAGGCGGCGTCGATGTGTGCGCCATAGCGGCCGGGCGGCGCTTGCGTATAATCATGCGCCACGGCGACTTAAGTGAGCTTTCCGACAATGCGCGCTAGCTGTCTCCGATAAGATCTGGATCGCATGGGTAAAGACATTGAACTGGCGATTCTATTTGCCGACGTGGTCGGCTCGACACGCCTGTTCGAAGCCATGGGAGATCTACGCGCCCGGGATATGGTGTCCACTTGCATCGATGTGATGCGCGAAGCCACCGAACAGCACAGCGGCACCGTCATCAAGACTATCGGCGATGAGGTGATGTCCACCTTTCCAACCGCGGACGATGCCTTGAACGCTGCCGGCCAAATGCAGAAGCAGATTGCCGCGCATACCGAGCTGCGGGTCGAGGGTCAACCGGTCTCGATCCGTATCGGCTGTCACTACGGTCCGGTGGTCCTTGAGAATCGCGACGTGTTTGGCGCCAGCGTGCATACCGCCAATCGCATGACCAGCCAGGCCAAGGCGGGTCAGATCATCACAACCTCGGCGACCGTCGAGCGCCTGTCACCGGAATGGCGGGCATCGGTGCGGCAGATTGACGTGGCGACCATCCGTGGCCAGGGCGGCGAGGTGGCGCTGTACGAAGTGCTCTGGCAGACCGAGGATGTCACCAGCATGCTGCCGGCAATTGCGCTGAATGGGCGCGAAGCACGCCGGCCGCGCAGACTGCGGCTCTCGGTGCAGGACGTGGAAGTGATTCTCGATGAGCAGCGCCCGCACGCCGCCATCGGCCGCGCGGATGACAATGACATCGTGATTCGTGGCAATCTGATTTCGCGGCTGCATGCGCGCATCGAGTTCAGCCGCAATCGCTTCACGCTCACTGATCAGAGCACCAATGGCACGTTCGTGCAGATCAGCGGCGAGGAGGAAGCCTTCGTCCGCCGCGACAGCATGCCAATCAAGGGAGAGGGCCTGATCGGTCTGGGCAGAATCCCCGACCGCGACTCACCGCTGACGATTCATTTTGTCTGCGAGGACAGCTAGCCTATCCGGCGTTCGAGATCATCGAGCTCGCTCACCAGCCTTGCGGGCAGACGCGCTCCGTATCCCTGCAGGTACTGACGCAGATCCGCAATCTCCCGTCGCCAGGCCTCCTGCGGCACAGCGGTCAGTTCAGCCAGCGCCTCGGGACCGATGTCCAGCCCCGCGATGTTGAGATCCGATGGCCGCGGCATATGCCCGATCGGGGTCTCGGCCGCGCCGATCCGGCCCGCACAGCGCTCCAGTATCCATGACAGCACGCGCAGATTCTCGCCGAAACCCGGCCACAGGAATTTACCCGCGGCGCTCTGGCGAAACCAATTGACGTGAAAGATGCGCGGCGGATGGCGCAGGGCGGCGCCGATGTCGAACCAATGATTCCAGTAATCGCCGAAGTTGTAGCCGCAGAAGGGCTTCATGGCCATCGGGTCGCGGCGCACGACGCCCACCTGTCCGGTGGCGGCGGCGGTGGTTTCGGAGGCGACTGAGGCGCCCATCAGCACGCCGTGTGACCAGCTGCGCGCCTCATACACCAGCGGTGCCAAGGCTCGGCGGCGGCCACCGAATATAATCGCCGAGATCGGCACGCCGCGCGGATCCTCGGCGGCGCTGGTGTAGGCCGGATTCTGCGTCGCCCTGACAGTGAAGCGCGAGTTCGGATGCGCGGCCGGACCATTCTTGGGGTCATAGGGCCGGCCGAGCCAGTCGGTCTGAGGTTGGCCGTCGAGACCTTCCCACCAGGGTTCGTTGTCGGCGGTCAACGCGACGTTGGTGAACAACGTGTCGTGGCGGATCATCTCGAAGGCGTTGCGGTTGGTGCTGGCATTGGTGCCGGTAGCCACGCCGAAATAACCCGACTCCGGATTGATGGCCCACAGCCGGCCATCCGGCCCGGGCTGCAGCCAGGCGATGTCATCACCGATGGTGTGCACTTTCCAGCCCGGCAGCGATGCCGGCGGAATCAGCATCGACAGATTGGTCTTGCCGCAGGCCGATGGGAACGCCGCGGCCACGTAATGGGTCTCGCCGCGCGGATTCTGCAGCCCCACCAGCAGCATGTGTTCCGCCAGCCACCCCTGATCACGTGCCTGCCAGCTGGCAATGCGCAGCGCATGGCATTTCTTGCCCAGCAGAGCATTGCCGCCGTAGCCGGAGCCAAAGCTCTGGATCGCCAGCTCCTCGGGGAAATGCATGATGAATCGGCGCGCAGGGTTGAGATCGCCCGTGGAGTGCAGTCCGCGCACGAAATCGCCTTCGCTGGCGATGCGCTCGAGCGCCGGCCGACCCATGCGCGTCATGAGCGCCATATTGAGCACGACATAGGCGCTGTCAGTGATTTCCACGCCGCAGCGCGCATAAGGTGAATCGAGCGGGCCCATGCAGTACGGCACCACATAGAGCGTACGGCCCTTCATGCAGCCGCGGAACAGTTCCTGCATCTTGGCCTTGGCCTCGATCGGATCCATCCAGTTGTTGTTGGGACCGGCATCCTCGCGCGAGCGGGTACAGATGAACGTCAGATTCTCGACCCGTGCGACGTCGTTGGGATTCGAGCGATACAGGAAGCAGTGCGGAAAGGCCTGCTGATTGAGCTCGCGCAGCTCACCGCGCGCGGTCAATTCGCCGCGCCGGCG
>DASXLF010000418.1:0-7009 GCA_036496405.1 Steroidobacteraceae bacterium
CGCCAACGCTCGAGAGCAGAAACACCGGCGCCACCGCCAGGCGCACCACTTCGCCAACTTCCGCAATCTGGGGACCGAGTTCGGCCGCCATGGTGTCGCTCCGATGCGCTAGTTGGCCGAGCCGCGGCGCACGAACCGGTAGAACGGGTCCTCCTGCGAGCTCGACAACGGCAGCAGGCCCTCGGGGCCGACTTCCTGTTCGGCCAATGATAGCCGGTTCTCGCGCAACTCGATCCGCTGCTCAAGCAACAGCCCTTCGTATTTCTCCGCCGGACTGCAGTCTTCGACCTTGCGATGCGCCTCGAAGGTATCCTCGCGCTTTACCCAGATCAGCTCGCAGCCCGGCAGTTGCTGCAGGTCCTCCGGCAGCAACGACTGCAGCAGTTCCGGGTCATCACCCACATGCACCCAGCGCTGCGGCTCCTTGAATAGATAGATGTGCTGCTCCACGAGCTGTGTCTTAGTGTGCAGATCCTCGGCGTGCCCGAGCACCCAGATACGCTGCGACAACACGCGCCGCGAATCATCGGCCGCGGTCTCACGCACGTAGTAGGCGATCTTGCCCACCAGGGCGGCATTGGCCGGGGCAATCAGCAAGTTCAACGATTCGTGCGGCTCTGTGACACCAACGCGCGCATCGCTGTGGGCCTGGGCGGCATTGTCGTAGCGCCCGGGCAGGCGTTTTTGCAGGTCCTCGAGCAGCACTTCGTTGCGTTTGTTGTCCTTCTGGGCGGCACAGCCGGCCAGCGTCAGCGCGCCGAACGCCAGTGCGGCCATGAGTGCGAGGTATAGTCCGTCAGCCAAAAATTGTTTAGGCATCGAAGTTCCGCCATTCGACGCGATAGCCGCGCCCCAGGGCCATGATGCGCTCCAGCAGCGTACGATAGTCAATACCCGCGGCGCGCGCGGACTCGGCAAAATCCTCCTCCCCGGTCAGATTGGGGTTGGCGTTGGCCTCGAGCATGAAGATGCTGCCGTCGCTGCGCACGCGAAAATCGATACGGGCGTAGCCCGACAGGTGCAGCGCCCGGTAGATGCGGCGCGAGAGCCGATCGAGCTGCTGCAACACCGGCGGCGGCAGTTCTTCAGCCGCTCGCGTGGTGATGTCGTAGCGCTTTTGATAAGCGCGGTCCCACTTAACCTTGCGCGTGGCGATGGCGGTCGCCGTTTCCGGCATGGAGCCGAAGCGCATCTCCCAGACCGGCAGTCGCGTGAGCCGCTCGTTGCCCAGTACCCCCACGTACAGCTCACGCCCCTCGATGTATTCCTCGACCAGCGCATCGGACCCGATCTGTTCGTGTACGAACTGCACGCGTTCGCGCAGGCGCGCCACGTCATCGACCACCGAGGCCTGGGCGATGCCGAGCGAGGCGTCCTCGGTGGCGGATTTCACGAACAGCGGCAGATGCAGCCGCCGCGGCACCACAAAGCGCTGGCCGCGGCGCAGGACCGCGAATTGCGGCGTCGGTATGCGGTGAAACGCCAGCAATTGCTTGCACAACACCTTGTCGCGCGACAGCAGCAGCCCGCGCGGGTTGCAGCCGGTGTACGGCGCGCGCATGAGTTCCAGGAACGCCACTACGTGCTGGTCGTAGGTGACGATACCGTTGAATTCCTCGAGCAGATTGAACACCACTTCCGGCTTCCAATCGATCAGCGCCGCGCGCAGCTCCGTCAGCGAGTCGAGCACGCCCAGCGTCTGTACCACGTGACCGGCCGCGCGCAGGGTCGAGACCACGTCGTACTCGGTGCGCCACTCATCGATTTCCTTGTCGCTGTAGCCCTCCAGGCTATCCGGCGGCAGCAGGCTCGTATGCACTACCACCAGCGTGCGCAGCGGTTTCATGCGCGCAGGCGCAATCCCGGGCTGCGCATGTACAGCCGCGCCAGGCCGCGCAGCAAGCTGCGGCTCGCGCGCAAGGCCGCGCGCTGTGTACCCTGGACATACAATTGCAGGCGTGCGCTGCGATCGATCGCAATGCGCAGAATCTGATGCGCAACGTAGCGATCCACGTCGGCATCGAGAATGATCCACGAGCGCAGTTGCGCCTTGTGCGAGCGCAGCAGCGCCGCGGCCGTCAGCGCGCGCCGGCCCGGCTCATCGCTGAACACCCGGTTCAGCAGCCGATCAGCCAGCAGCCCGCGCCGGCTGCGCTCGCGCGCCAGCTTGCTGCGATAGTGTTCTGCCAGGGTCCGCTGGTTCACGTCGAGCGGCTCGATCCGCGTGCGGCTGCGCACCGGTGGCTGGTGCGGCCCGAGTTCGCCGGCAAACTGCTGCACGAAATTTAGCTTGCGCAGCGCCGGCCAGGAGGCATAGCGGCGCTGCCAGCCCGATCGCGGCGCCAGCCAGACCGCAAAGGTCTCGGCGAAATCTTCGGTCGGATGACTCTGCGCGTACCATTCGCCCAGATGCTGCACGTGGTGACGGCTGGCCGGGCGCGCGCGATAACGCGAGCGATAGGGGCGCGAAGCGGGCCCGAACAGCGTCCGCCAATAGGCCCGCCGGCGCAGCCGATAGGCCGAGTCGAAGGCATGCCCGGCCTCATGCCGCAGAATGCGCATGAGCCAGTTGACGTTGCCACCCTCGACTTCGCGCGTCATCTTGCGCTCCAGGCGCATCAGGCGCGGATGCGCGAGATAAAACGGTACGGCGATGCCGGGTACACCGTCGGGCGAGAACCACTCCTCCGCCAGCCAGACGTGCGGCCGGAAGCGAATACCGCGCTCATTGAGCTCGCTGTAGAGCCGCTTGACATGGCGCTTGAGCGGCGAGCGGTGCAAATCCAGCTGCAGATCGCACATGCGCAGCTGCAACAATTGCTCGTCGCTCAGGCGCGTCCAGGACCTCCTGGATGCGCGCACGACCGGCCGGCTGCGCGGAGTGGCAAGGCTCGAGGGCATCGCCGGACTCTAACCAATAGTCGCGCCGCTGTCCGCTGAAGCCGGACCTGCCGGCGCTTCCACCAGCAGCCGCCCGGCAAGCTCCTCGATCAGTGGGCGTTGCGCCAGCCGTTCCAGCCACGAAGCCGGAATGCCGCCCTGCCCATAGAGTGCTCCGGCTAATTGTCCATAGACTGCGCCGATCACGTCGGCATCTTCGGGGACGTGCACGGCTTTCAGGGCCCCGGCGCGAAAATTGGGTGCGGTGGCCAGCGCCCATCGAACCATCGCCAGCACCCGTAGCGATGGTTCCAGACCCGCCTTCGGGCTCTGGGTTGGGTCGCTGTCGGCCACCGCCACCAGCCTGGGATCCAACTGGTGCCCATCGCTCATGGCTGCCAGCGGGCGCAGCACCTGCTCCAGCGGCTCGCCGCGCAGCGCCGCATGCACCATGGCTGCCAGCAGACCGCAGGCATCGCCCACCACCGGTGAGGCACTGCTGAACTGCGCGGTGGCGCGCGCGTGGGCGATCGCCTCGGCGCGATCGCCGAAGTAGAACATGACCACCGGGGCGACCCGGGACAAGGGTGCCGCCTCATCACTGGCACCGTCCTGCGGCGCGGCCGGAAAGCGTTCGAGCCCCAGCGCGCGGGCGGTTGCCGGCGTGACACCGACGCTGCTGCCGGTAGCCGAGCGATGCCCATCGCGATGCCAGCGCGTGAAGCGCAGCCACTGATCCTGCGGGTCGAAGCCGGCGCTCTCGAGCAGACTTTCGGCCAGACACAGCGCCATGGCGGTGTCGTCGGTCCAGGCGCCCAGCGGCCGCCCCTCGATGCTGGCCGCGCCCAGCCCATCGCCGACTGCGAGTCCCAGCAATGAGCCCAGGTAGCGCGTACGCAGGCCGCGCATGGCGCGCAACGCCGCCGCCTGCGCGCTGGGCTGTCGATGGCGTGGCCAGCGCATGATGAAAGTGGCCTGCTCAGGCGTCTGCGGCAATTCCGGCCAGGCCGCTGAACGGGCACTCTGCCGCCAGATCATATTGAGCTGTCGCAGCGCTTCGGCGCCGTCCGCGCCCTGTTCAGCCAGATAACAGCCCATCACCGTGCCGGTGCGGCCAATGCCGGCACGGCAGTGAACGTACACCCGGCGACCTACCCCGAGCGCCGCCTGCAGATGCGACTGAATGGCGCGCATCTGCGCCACGTCGGTGGGCACTTGTGCATCGGTGATTGGGCTGCGCAGGTACTGCACGTTCGACGGCAGCAGGGAGCGGTATTCGGGCAACTCACCCGGCTGCGTCAGATCGACGAAGGCGTCAATGCCCGCGGCCAGGAGCTGCCGCAACCGCTCCTGCGTCTCGGCCGCCGATTGGCCATAAGGATATTCGCCGGCCAGCAGCCTGCCCGGAACCACCCAGTAGCTGTTAGCGAGCGGCCGGCGTGTGGGCATGGCGTTCATGCCGGCGCGGCCACGCCCGTCGCCGCCGCGTCGGTCGATGCAGAGCTGAGTGTCTGCGCGCGTAGCGCGGCGAAATTCACCAGCCGCGTGTCGGCCAGCGTTTCCGCCTCGACGTGACGCAGCGCCGAGAGTATCGATTCGATACGTCCCGGGTGTTCGCGCTCCCAGGTGGCCAGCATTTTCTTGACGGCATGGCGCTGCAGGTTCGGCTGCGAGCCGCACAGGGTGCAGGGAATCAACGGAAAGCCCATGCCTTGGGCGTAACGGGCGATATCGCGTTCGGCGATGTAGGCCAGCGGCCGGATGACGATATGTCGGCCGTCCTGCGAGCGCAACTTGGGCGCCATTGCCTTCAGGCGTCCACCATGAAACAGATTCAGGAACAATGTCTCGACCAGGTCTTCCCGATGATGACCGAGGGCAATCTTACTGACGCCATGCTCGCTGGCAAAGCGATACAGTGCTCCGCGCCGCAGCCGCGAGCACAGCGCGCACATGGTGCGCCCTTCCGGCACCACGCGTTTGACCACGCGGTAAGTGTCCTGCTCGATGATGTGATAGGGCACGCCAATCGACTCCAGGTATTGCGGTAGAACCTGCGAGGGAAAGCCTGGCTGCTTCTGATCCAGGTTTACGGCCAGCAGTTCAAAAGGTACCGGGGCGCTGCGCTGCAGGGACAGCAGCAAGTCCAGCATGGTGTACGAGTCCTTGCCGCCGGACAGACAGACCATGACCCGGTCGCCGGCCTCGATCATGCGATAGTCCTCGATCGCCTTGCCGGCGAGGCCGCGCAGCCGTGCGCCCAGCCGCCGCAAGGTGGCGCTGCGTTCACTCATGGCGGGTTCTCCAGGTATTTGGCTTCCAGGTAGCGCAGCAGCGCCGCCGCGGACAGCGGCTGACCGGTTGCCTGCTTCATCAGTTCGTTCACCGTGACCTTGGCGCCCAAAGCGTGCACGTTTTCGCGCAACCAGCCGAACAGGCCGCCGAATTCGCCGCGCGCAATCTGCTGCTCCAGATCCGGCACATTGTTGCGCAGGCTTTCCCACAATTGAGCCGCAATCACGGCACCGAGCGCATAGGACGGAAAGTAACCGAACGAGCCGAGCGCCCAGTGAATGTCCTGCAGGCAACCATCGGCAGCACCGGTCGGGCGAACCCCCAGGCGCTGCTCCATGCCCTTGCTCCAGGCCTCGGGCAACTCACGCACCGCCAGTTCCCCCGACAGCAGCTTCTTTTCCAGGTCGTACCGCAGCAGTATATGCAAGGGATAGGTCAATTCATCGGCGTCGACCCGGATCAGACTGCGCTGCACGTGTGTGAGACGCCGGTAGAGATTCTCCGATTCCCATTCCGGACCGACGATGGCGAAGTGTTTTTCCAGCAGCGGCCGCAGATACTGCACGAACGCCCGGCTGCGCCCGACCAGCATCTCCAGCAGCAGTGACTGGCTCTCCTCGAGCGCCATGCCGCGGTCGCGGCCCACGGGTTGATCGCGCCACGCCTGCGGCAGCCCAAGGTCGTACATCGCGTGGCCGGTCTCGTGCATCGCGCCCAGCAGACCCGAAAACACATCGGCACTTTCGAAGCGAGTGGTGACGCGCGTGTCGCCCGGCACGCCCTCGGTGAAGGGATGTTCGCTCTCATCGAGGCGTCCGCGATCGAATGGAAAGCCGATTGCCCGCATCACCTCCAGCACCAGCGCGCGCTGCTTGCCGGCCGCGAACTTGCCGCTGATCGGCAGCGACGGCCGCTGCTCCTGCAGAGCCAATGCTTCCCTGATCAGGCTCGGCAGGCGGCGCGACAGCGACTTGAAAATGGCCTCCATATCCGCGGTGGCTACCCCGGGCGAGAACTCATCCACCAGTGCATCGTACGGCGGCAGGCCCAATGCCTGTCCCAGGAGCGCTGCCTTGTCGCGCACCAGGTGCACGACCTCCTCCAGATGCGGTGCGAACAGATCGAAATTATTCTCGCGCCGCGCCTGCGCCCAGAACACCTCGGCGCGCGAGGTCGCGCGCGTCAGGCGCGAAATCAACGACACCGGCGTGGCGATGGCATGATCGCGCGCGCGGCGCATTTCGCGCAGGTTCGCCAGCTGCCAGTCCTCGAGACCAGCCGCGTTGGCCTGCGCCCGGTCGAGCAGCCGCGTGATCTTCGGCGCCGTCAGCAGTGCGTGGTGCTCGGTTTCGAGTGCCGCGAGTTGCTCGCCGCGTACTTCGGCGCTGCCGCGCGGCATCATCACTGCCGCGTCCCAGCGCAACAGCGCCAGCGCGCCGTAAAAGGCGTGCAGACGCCGCCATTCCTGTTCAAGCTGTGCGTACGGTGTGAGCGACATGATCGGCTGCTGCTTTCGCGGCTGGGGCAGCCATTTTAGCGCGGAATGGACCTCAGCCGCGCCGCGGCCAATCCGGCGCGCACCAGTGCCAGCGGGCGCACCAGTGCGGCCAATACGACGCACTGATGCCAACGCCTATGGACAGCGCCAGCAATAACAGCAGCGTCACGTAAACCGCCACGGCGCGCATGGGTTCATCATAGTCGCTGCGGTAAGATCTGCCCATGCCGCTGCGGATCTGTTTTGTCACCTCCGAGACGACGCCGTACGCGAAGACCGGTGGCCTGGCCGACGTTTCCGGCGCGCTGCTGAAATTCCTGCATGCCGATGGCCATG
>DASXLF010000419.1:0-1802 GCA_036496405.1 Steroidobacteraceae bacterium
ATCGCGCCGAGCAACTCGCGGCCGAGATCCTGCGCTTGTGCATCCGCGCCGGTGGCTCGATTACCGGCGAGCACGGCGTCGGCATTGAGAAGCGCGAGTTCATGCCCGAGATGTTTGCCGAGCCGGACCTGCAGACGATGCAGCGCGTACGCGTGGCGTTTGATCCGCTGGGAATCTGCAATCCGGAGAAAATCTTCCCGCGCCCGCGCCTTTGTGCCGTGGATCGGCCTGGCAGCCAGTATCACGAGCACGCGCTGGAGTCGGCGGGCGTGGCGGAGCGATTCTGATGGGCGCGCCGACCGCCGAAGCGCTGGAGCAGATCGTGGGCGCGGCGCACGTTTGCGCGGCAACCGAAGCGGATGCGGTCGATGGCGTACAGCCACGGTGGGTGGTTGAACCGGGCAGCGCTTCGGAAACGGCGGGCGTATTGCGCTTCGCAATGGGGACGGGGTTGCGCGTCGTGGCGCGAGGCGGTGGCACGAAGCTGTCGTGGGGCAATCCACCGGCTTCCGTAGACGTCGTCCTCTCGACGCGCCGGCTGAATGGCGTCCTTGAACATGCCCACGGCGACATGACGGCGACGGTGCAGGCCGGCTGCACCGTCGCTGCTTTCAATCAACGCCTCGCGGAGCGCGGCCAGCGGCTGGCGCTAGATCCGCTCTGGCCAGGGCAAGCTACGATCGGCGGCATCCTCGCGACCAACGACAGCGGCGCCCACCGCGCCACCTTCGGCACGCTGCGCGATCACCTAATCGGCATCACCGTCGTGCTGGCCGACGGCACGATTGCGCGCAGCGGCGGGCGCGTCGTCAAGAACGTGGCCGGGTATGATCTGCCAAAACTGTTCACTGGATCGTGGGGCACGCTGGGGATCATCGTCGAGGCGACCTTTCGGCTGTACCCGATCGCGCGGGCGGCGCAGTCGGTGCGCTTCGAAGTGAGCTCGATGCCGAAGCTGGGCGCGGTGCTCGCGGCGATTGCGGAGCAGTCAAACGCGACAACGGCCGTGCAGATCGAAGCGGGCAGCGAGGGGCCGCCAACGGTGCTGGTTCTCGTTGAAGGGCTGCCGGAGGCGATCGAGGAAAAGGTGCGGCGGGTGACGCAAGCGGTAGGGTGCCCGCTGGCAGCGGTGGGCAACGATGCCTGGACGGCAGGGGAACAGTTGTTCGCCGACGCGGATACTTGGGTAATGCGTGTTGGCTTGTTGCAGACGCAGTGGCCGGCGGTGTGTGAGCGCATTGCGGAGCTGGCGCGGTCCGTGCGGTGGCGGATTGTGGCGCAGGCGGTGGGCGTAGGACTATTGAGCGTGGCAGGTAACGAGGCGCGCGTGCGCGAGGCGGTAGAGGCAATTCGCAAAGCACTGAAAGGAATGGGTGGAACGTTGACCATGCTGCGCTGTCCGCGGGCGGCTAAACAATCGGTCGAAGTCTGGCCGGATGTCGGAGATGCGCTATCGCTGATGTGGCGCGTAAAGGAGCAGTTCGATCCGGCCGGAACGCTGTCGCCGGGGCGATTTGTTGGCGGTATTTGATGCGGCTTGTGGTAGGAATCGAGCGGGAGAGTGACGATGAGCTGGACGCAAGTCTACGTGCCGGCCGGCGGGCTGCTGCTGTCGGCGCTGATCGCGGCGGTGCCGGTCGTGGCGCTGCTCGGGTTGCTGGCGTTCACGCGCGTGCCTGCGCACCTGGCTGCATTGGCGGGGTTGGCAGTTTCGCTGATCGTCGCGATGACTGTCTATAAGATGCCCGCGACGTTGGCCGGCCTCGCGGCGATTGTCGGCGCGGCCTACGGCCTCTTTCCCA
>DASXLF010000420.1:0-7226 GCA_036496405.1 Steroidobacteraceae bacterium
CGGGTCCGCGCCCATGACCGCCCCACCGCACAAGTGTGTAGTCTGGTAATCGGTGATGTCGTACGGACCCTTGCGGTATTTCTTCACCACCTGGTCGGCGCCCATGGCGTGGAAGATCTCGGCAAACTTGTCGGTCAGGAAGGCATTCTGCTTCAGCTCGTTGTCATGGAAGTCCATGGTGATGCGCAGCAGCGGTCGTGAGAAGCGATCCTTATAGGTCGGGTCCAGGTCGAGATACACGTCGCGGTAGCTGTACATGCTGCCGTGCACGCCGGTTCCCGGCTTGAGCGCACTCAGGTAATTGTCGCGCGTGGCCTGCTTCCACTTCGCCCCCCAGCGCGGCGTGTCCGGCGGCAACGGCATGGTGCCTATGGGCCGGCCGTTGGTCTGTACCTGGCCCATGTAGCCGCCGCCGATGAAACCGTGCGGACCATGATCGAAATTGTCGCCGTTGAATTCATCGATGCACATGCCGATGGCGCCCGAGGCGATGAACGGATTGAAGATGAATTTTGATTTGTCGAAGAAGCTTTCGACATCGGAAATGGTCTGGTGCGTGAAGTTACGGCCGATCACGCCCTTGTTGGCGACCGGATCGTAGGGAGTGCCGATCCCCGAGAGCATGAGCAGCTGCACATTGAAGATGGTGTATGCCGACAGGATCACTAATTCGGCCGGCTGCTCCCACTCCTGTCCCGCGGCATCGACGAAGGTCACGCCGGTGGCGCGCTTGCCCGAGGCATCGGTATTGATGCGCGTGACCTCGCACTGATCGCGCACCATGAAATTGGATTTGCGCACCAGCACCGGCAGGATGGTGGTCTGCGGACTGGCCTTGGAGTAGTTGGCGCAGCCAAACCATTCGCAGAAGCCGCAATAGGTGCACGGTCCGAGCCGCACGTTGAGCGGATTCACATACGCCTGCGACATGTTGCCGGACGGCTGGGGAAAGGGTTTGTATCCGAGTTCGCGCGCACCCTTGGCAAACAAGGTGGGGCCGAAAGGCTGTTGCTGGGCCGGGTTCGGATAGGGGCGGGCGCGCGGCCCTTCGAACGGGTTGCCGCCCTGTTGGATCTGGCCTTTCAGATTGCCGGCCGTGCCCGAGGTGCCGCACAGGTATTCGAACCGATCGTAGTGCGGTTCGAGTTCATCGTACGTCAGTCCCCAATCCTGGATGGTGGTATCGGCCGGCAGAAAATGCGCGCCGTAGCGCTGCGTCAGATGCGTTCGCAGCACGAAGTCGCTGGGAAGAAATCGCCAGGTCTCGGCATTCCAGTGCACGCCGCCACCGCCGACGCCGTTCGGGGGCATGAAGGCGCCCCAGCTGCGGATCGGCAGCGCCGTCTGCCCCATCTTGTTGCGGAACGTAAAAGTGGTCTGGGCTGGCTGCAGGAACAGCTCGTGTCGTATGTGGTAGCGCAACTCATCCTGCGCATGATTGGGCGGAAAGTCGCTGGCCGTGTTACGCCACGGCCCACGCTCGATCGCCACTACGTCGAGCCCCTCATCCGTGAGCTCGTTCGCCAGGATCGAGCCCGTCCAGCCGAGGCCGATGATGACCACGTCCTTCGCGGGTAATTTGCGAGTCATGCGGGGCCGCCTTCAGCTGTTCTTGGGATTCCACTCCGGACGGCCAGCAATGCTGACGGGCGGATGCGGGTAGTGCTCGTTGTGGCGCGTGACCCAGTCGCGATAATCGTAATGCGCTCCCGGAAAGCCGATCATCTTCCAGGAACACATATCGCGATTGCCGCCGTAGATCGGGTCGGCAAAGAAGCCTTCCTGCATGTCCGTCAACAGGCCCTCGAAGAATACCTTCGCATCGGCGCCTTCGAGTTCAAGGGTGCCCCCGTCCAGTCCGTGCAGGATCGCGTCCTGACGCTCGCCGCTCAGTTCGACCCAGGGCTTGCCGCCGGGCTGCGAGCGGCAGTAGTGATCGAGGGCGCGCAGAGCGGCGCGATACAGCTGCGCCGGACTCAGGGCGGACTGCTTACCCTGCTGCTTGCTGCCTTTCACGAATGGCGGACGGTTGTACAGGCCTTCGGCGCGCCCATAGGGACCGGCGAGCTGGCGGTCGATAAAGACGGCACAGCCGGCGTCCTTGCCGCCCGGGGTCTGGGGATCGGATGGAATGATGCGATCCGCCAAGGCCTCGACCATGGCCGCCTCGGCGGGCGTAAAGAACAGCCATTGCCCGGGTTCCACGGGCTCGACAGGGTTGGACTGCGGGTTCCAAGGCAGCTGGCCCGACACCACCGCGCCGCGCGCGACCGTACCCCCAACCAGAACCAAAGCCGTTCCCGTCAGGAGGTCGCGACGCCGAAAATTAGTCATCGGTGGGAGAAAGCGCCAGACGAGGCCGTAGCCGCAGTTATTGAATGTTAGGAGGGCGCGGCAGCCTTACCTGTAGGCGGGCATGCCATGGGAGCGTAGGCCGGCTCCTATGTCCTACACGCGAATGGCCGTTTGGCTGATAGCTGCCTCATTTGCGCAACCGCGATCATGGACGCCCGTGTGGCCGTTGCACCGCTTGCGGCGGTCAAGGAGCAGAGTGTGGGATTTTTAATATTCACCGTTTTCATGGTGTGCCTGATGGCCACCTCGGTGGTGATGGGCTTGGTGGGCGTCGTGTTCGATGCCATGCGCGCCTCGAAGGCCGTGCCTTTGCGCGCGACGTCCGGTTCGGAACTGTCGCTGATCAGCGGCGAGGTGTTGGAGTCTCAGGTACCTGCCTGCCGCTAGGTTGAGCATCTGGACGATCGGGCATTCGACCCGACCGCTGGATGTGTTTCTCGAATTATTGGCGCGCCCCCGGATCGCGGCGGTCGCCGACGTACGCAGCTTTCCGGGCTCGCGCCGTTTCCCGCAATTCGGCCGACTGGCGCTGTCGGAATCGCTCGCGGCTGCGGGCATCGATTACCACTGGCTTCCGGCGTTGGGTGGTCGTCGCCGACCATTGCCGGACTCGCCCAATACAGCCTGGCGCAATGCCTCGTTTCGCGGTTACGCCGATTACATGTCCACCGCCGACTTCGTTCAGGGCCTGGGGACATTGCTGGAGGTGGCCGCCGGCCGGCGCTGCGCGATCATGTGTTCGGAAGCGCTCTGGTGGCGTTGCCACCGGGCGATGATCGCCGACGCGCTGACCGTGCGCGCCATCGAAGTGCTGCACATACTCGATCTCGAGCACACGGTCAAACACCCGATGACGGCGCCGGCGCGCGTCATCGATGGCGAACTCAGTTACCTGGCCGCGCCATAAGTGCATTCAATTCCGAAGAGTCGCTGCGTATACTTCGCGCCGATGCACACGCGGGCGGCAAAAACATCAGACGCGTTATAGCCGCATCGCCGCGCGCCGCGTGCGCACTCTGGCTGCTGGCGGCCCAGTTGGGCGCGGCCGGGCAGCTGTCGGCCACACCGGACGAGCCCGACGGCATTTACCGCCTCGGTGAATCGGTAGGATGGTCCATCGCGCAGCCTGCCGATGCCTCGCCGCAGCAGTATCACTATGCGGTGAAGAAAAACGACTTCGAGACCATAAAGAGCGGCGACCTGGAATTCGTATCCGGGGTCGCCAGGATCGAGACGCGTGTGGATGAGCCGTCCATGATTTACGTCGAGATCACGTCCTCGGACAAAACCCAGAAACCCATGGCTTTGGGCGCGGCCGTGGCGCCTGAGCGGCTGCGTCCCTCGGTGCCTGAACCGGCCGACTTCGCGGGGTTCTGGCGCTCCAAGCTGCAGCTTCTGGCCAAGGTACCGATGCAGCCGCGCAGCACGACGGGCGCGAGCGATAAGGACGACGTCGACTACGCGACCATTACTCTCAATGGCATCAACGGCACTCATATTCACGGTCAGTTGGCCCGCCCGCGGCGGCCGGGAAAATTTCCGGGCCTGGTGATCTATCAATGGGCCAGTCCCCCGTACCCGCTGCAGAAGCCCTGGGTGACGGATCGGGCGGCCGAAGGCTGGCTCGCCTTCAACATCGAACCCCACGATGTCCTGCCCGATCAACCGCAGGCCTACTACGATGCGCTGCCGGCGACACTAAAGAACTATCAGGTCATCGGTCGCGATGACCGCGACAAGAATTATTTCCTGCAGATGTATCTGGCCGACTACCGCGCCATTGAGTACCTCGCCGGCCGGCCGGACTGGGACCACAAGACTCTGGTCGTGATGGGCACCAGCATGGGGGGACAGCAGAGCATATGCGCTGCCAGTCTGGATCCGAGAGTGAGCGCAGTGATCGTCGATGAGCCCGCCGGCGCGGATTCCAATGGTGAGTTGCACGGTCGCGCAGCCGGCTATCCCAACTGGCCGGCGGATGACCCGCAGATCATGCGCACGGCGTTGTACTTCGACACCGTCAACTGCGCCGCGCACGTCACGGCCTCGGCACTGGTGGCCATGGGCTTCGTTGACACGACGGCGCCACCCGTGGGGATCTGGACGGCGTTCAATCAGCTACGCGGTCCGAAGCGGGCGGTGCCCCTGGTGGATTCGCCGCACAATCATCTGGCGACGCCCGAGCAGCAGCAGCCGTACACACAGGCCTCGGCGCAATGGCTCAATACCCTGCTCAAGGGCGGGCAGCTGTTTCCGCGCGCCGACCGTCCGTATCCACGGCTGGATGAAAATTCCCGCATCGCTCACCGCCGGTTGCTGGCCAAGAAGAAGCAAGGCCGCATCGATGCCTACTTCCTCGGTGACTCCATCACCCGTCGCTGGGACGCGGCCGATCCGCAGTACCAGGACCTGCGGGCGAATTGGCAGCGTAATTTCTTCGGCTGGAACGCGGCGGATTTCGGCTGGGGTGGGGACACCACGCAGAACGTGATCTGGCGACTGATGCACGGCGAGCTCGATGACGTCAATCCGAAACTCATCGTGCTGCTGATCGGCACCAACAACGTCGGTCGCAGCGCGCCGCTGGGCGATGAGTCCGAGCGCGCCGCGGCGGTCAGCGCCGGCATACGTGAGATTCTCAGACTCTGCCGGCAAAAGGCACCGGCGGCCCAGATCGTGCTCATGGGAATTCTGCCGCGCAATGATAATCCGGCGGTGATGCCGATCATCAATCGTATCAATGGCAGCATTGCCGGCTTTGCCGATAATCATCACATCCGCTACCTGAACATCAACGACCAACTGGCAGACGATCACGGTCGCCTGTTCGAGGGTATGAGCGCTGCCGATCACCTGCATCTGACCGCCAAGGCGTACCAGGTTTGGGCCGATGCCCTGAAACCGATTATGTTCGAGGTTCTTGGCGCTCCCACGGCCGTGGACGCCGCACCGCCGCCCAGCGCCGATCCAAGTACCGAGGGCCACTGATCGCGGCTACAATGAGCGAATAACTCATTGAACGACTGCCGTGCTGAACGCGCGGTCATGTCTGAGCGGGGATCGGTGAGGAGCGCGGTGAAAAGAACTCAGAGGCGGCGGCGCAATGCCGTCACCATGCACGAGGTGGCCAAACACATCGGCGTCTCGCCCATGACGGTTTCCCGGGTCCTGAGCGGCGATGCCAATGTCAGATCGGAAACCCGGCAGCGCGTCGAGGCCGCGATCAAGGAACTGGGTTATTCACCCAACGTTGCGGCTCGCAACCTGGCGAAGGCCGACAGCGTTCATATCGGTCTGCTGTATACCAATCCCAGCGCGGCCTACATGAACGAATTGCTGGTCGGAGTGCTGGAGCAAAGTAGCCAGACGGGCTGCCAGATCGTTCTGGAAAAATGCGGCGCCCGCAACGAGCGCACCGTGATCGACAAGCTCATGCGCGACGGCATTACCGGCGTCATCCTGCCCCCGCCATTGTCGGACTCGAAGGTGGCGTTGGAAGCCCTGCGCGCGGCCAAGATTCCCTTCATCGCCGTGGCCACGGGCCGACCGGAGGCCGATGGGCTGTCGGTTCGCATCAACGATTTCGAGGCCGCCGCCGCCATGACGCGTTATCTGCTGTCGTTGGGGCATCGCAAGCTGGGGTTCATCGTCGGTGCTCCCAACCAGACGGCCAGCGCTCAGCGTTACGCCGGATTTGCCGCGGCACTGCACGAGAGCCAGCTGGAGGTGCGCCGCGACTGGGTGAAGCAGGGCTCCTTCAGCTACCGCTCCGGCCTGCTGGCGGCCGAGCAACTGCTGGCCACGGAGGAGCGGCCCAGCGCCATATTTGCCAGCAATGACGACATGGCCGCCGCGACCATTGCCGTGGCGCACCGCATGAGGCTGGATGTTCCGGCCGACCTGACCATCGTCGGATTCGACGACACGCCGCTGGCCACCACAATCTGGCCGGCGCTGACCACGGTGCGGCAGCCGGTAGCGGCCATGGCGCGCAAGGCCATGGAACTGCTGCTCGAGGAGATCCGGCTACGCGGCAGCGGCCGCACGCTCGAGCCGCTGCAGCAGTTCCTGAATTTCTCCCTGGTGAAGCGCGACTCTTCGGCAGCGCTGTGATGGGCTGGAGCGGGGTAAGAAGCGCTTTTTAACCACTGACTTGGGACGCACTTGTGCGGCACTTGCAGAATGATAGCGCTACCATATACACTGCTGCAGGCATCATCACTATAAAAGCTTGGGGAACGCCATTGCGCCCCCAACGCGTCGGTGTTGGGGACGGGAGGGTTTTCGTGACGCAGCGCAATACATCGCTTGTGACAGGGCATGGTTTAGCCATTATTTCAGCGCCGCTGCCTTAATGATTCGCGGCCTTTGGCCCACATGAACGTTGCCATCGATTACCTGGTCCTGCAGCATGAGCACACGCGGCTGAGCGTGGATGCCGTCCGCGGCGGTTCGATACGCGAGTTCAGCTGGCGTAATCGCCCGGTATTTCGCGCCACGCCGTCGGGCGCCGGCGATGATGTCTTCGATCTGGCCTGCTTTCCCATGGTTCCCTACGTCAATCGCATTGCTGGCGGCCGCTTCAGTTTCGGCGCCCGGGCCGTGCATCTGCGCAGCAACTGGAGCCAGGACCCGCACCCGTTGCACGGGCAAGGGTGGCAGTCATCGTGGACTGTCGTCGATGCCTCGGATTCCAGTGCCACTTTGATGTTCGAGGGCGGCGGCGATGAATGGCCATGGCGTTATCGCGCCGAACAGCAGTTCCAGCTCAGTTCCAGCACACTGTCGGTGACTCTGTCGGTGGAGAACTTGGCGCTATCCTCCATGCCGGCCATGCTCGGACTACACCCTTATTTCGGCGACGCTGGGCG
>DASXLF010000421.1:0-3319 GCA_036496405.1 Steroidobacteraceae bacterium
GCTTGCCTGCGCACCAGCCGTTCCATGCTGTCCAGCACCCAGGGCAACTGGCGAACGCACGCGATGACCTTCGCCTCTGGAAAGAGGGTCTCCAGC
This sequence comes from Steroidobacteraceae bacterium, assembly GCA_036496405.1. Lineage (GTDB taxonomy): Bacteria > Pseudomonadota > Gammaproteobacteria > Steroidobacterales > Steroidobacteraceae > FEN-1191. Next base: position 97 of record DASXLF010000421.1, read on the forward strand.
AACTGCATCCGGCTGCACCACAGCCGGCTGGTGTCGAACACGACGCCGGCATCCGCCTGTCCTGCGTAGAAGTTCTCGACCAGACCGCGCAGCATTGCAACGCGCTGGTCGTCGGAGACGTCGAACGAAAAATCGTTCTTGCTGCTCGCCTCCGCAATGACCACCCCCATGATGTCGGCGAGCGGACTGGTCATGCCCGCGCGGAAACGCGGGTTCTGGTTGAGGATGGCGGCCAGGAGCGTGGTACCCGAGCGCGGCAACCCGGAAATGAAGTGGAACTTACGGGTTGGCTTCGCGACCTGGGGTGCCGCAGGCATGTGGGGCCTCTGCAGTGGATCGGTGATGTGGATTGTATAAGAAGCGCCCCAACCGGATTCAATGAGTCACTTGCTGCGAAACGGCCGCGCCGCTTTCGAGGGTGACCGGGACGCTCCGGGTTGCAGCGTTCCATCCGCTCACTTCGACGACCGGCGCCGCTGCCCCAGTCGCTGCGAAATGGGCGGTCAACGTAAGCGACTCGCCGGGCCACAGCGTGACGTCATTGTCGCTCCACAGGATCGGCAGCATCGGCTCGCCGCCCGCCGCTCGCCAGACCGACACGTGCTGGAACAGCGCCACGGCTTTGGAGGATGAGGGTACGGTGAGCGTGACGGTGGCGATGTCCTCGGTCCCCTCGTGCCGCACCGTCGCCCGGACCTCGCTCGTCGCCGGCGCCAAGGACTGCAACGCGGTCAGGTCCGCGTAGCGCGTCAGCGGCGTGAGATACCAGTTCGAATGCGCCCAGTCGAACTCGTCGGTTTGGGTGGACAGCCAGTAGACATTGCGGCTGATCGGTTCGCCTTTGGCGGAAGCGAGCTCGAGCTCGATGAAATAGGTGCTCGACAAGCCAGCCAGCGCCGGCAGCGTCGCCACCTGCCGCGCGCCGTTGCCGGCGAGATCGATGTCCTTGAGGTGCCGCTCGTAAGGCACGCTGCTGTCCAGGTTATGTACGCGGATAGTCGCCTGCAATCCATGCTCAGTGTTGAGTGTGTGATTGACCAGCATTATCGCGCGCGTGTCGTACGAATACTGGATGTGCAGCGGCTCGTTGGCCAGCCTGGCGCCGAAGTAGGCGCCGGCCGGATTCAGGAAATAATCGTACAGGTGCCAGTGCAGCGAGGGCCAGGCGTTGTTGAGCATCCAGTAGATGACGCCGGTCGAGGGCTTCGCCGCATCCATGTGCGCATTGAACGCCTCGAATTGCGCGCGGACGTTGTCGTAGTTTTCGAGCTGGGACTTGGCGACGTAGTCTTCAAGGCTGCTGGGTGCGCCGTAGCGCTTGGCGAGCGCGGTGTCGAACGACGCGATTGTCGCGAGTAACGACCAGGCGGCCGCGGCGTGATACTGCCGCACCTCTGGGTACTTCCACAGTGCCTCCAGCTCCTGCGGCGAGAGCATGCGGGCGAGGTCCTCCAGCGGCGGAATACTGGCGCCGGCGCTGGTTTCGGAGTTGAACCCGAACGCGCCGCCCTCCTTGTCCGCATACCAATACGCCGGCGGAACCCACGCGTAGGGCCCGGGCATCTTCATGCCGGACGGTCCGGTCTCGGCCGTGGCCTCATCTGAGGCCGCCGCGATGATCGGCAGCGGCCAGCCTTCGGCATGCAGGGTATCGACGTACAGCTTTGCGACCGCCGCCGGGGGCGCGTGGTCGCTGCCGATCAGAAATCCGATCACGGACGGATGGTTCCGCAACAGACGCGCCTCGCTCGCCATCGAGGCTGCGGCCACCTTCTCGTCCGCAGCGTCCCAGGGCTCGCCACCCGTCTTGGCCGCGGCTTCCCATTTGTCGCAGCACATCCAGCCGGCGAGGATCATGAGTCCCGCGCGGTCCGCGAGGTCGTAGAAGCGTGCGTCCTCCAGCTTGCCCTCGCTGCGAATGGTGTTGAGCCCGAGGTTCAGGATGTAGCTGAACTCGGTCTCCATGCGCTTGGGGTCGTCGCGCAGGAACATGTCCGGCGCCCAGCCCGCGCCGCGAAGGAGAACAGGCTTGCCGTTGATGACGAACTGGCGATAACCCTGCCGGGTGAGATGGGAGCTGACGCTGCGTATGCCGAAGGTCGCGCTGGCGCGATCGGAGATCGCACCATCCACGGCAGCTGCCATCTGCAAATCGTAGAGCGGATGCGCGCCCATACCGACCGGCCACCAGATGTGAGGATGGTCGAGGTCGAGGCCCGGATCGCTCTTGCGGGTAAATGACACGGTCTGCGCCTCACCGGGAGCGAGGTGGATCGTTCGCCGCAGCGAAACGCCAGCCACGACCCCCGTGATCATGGCATCGTGTGCCGACGTATCGAGGTTGCGCGTCTCCACCTTCACGGTCAGCGCGGCGCGCGCGAGATCGGGAAGCGAGAGCGTCGAGGTCACCTGCGGAAAACGTATCTCGACCGGCCCCGTCCGCACGATATCCACGCCCCGCCACGGGCCCATGTTGTTGTCCGGGGGTGCTGGGTTCCAGTCCCACCAGTCAATCGAGAGGCTCGTGCTCGGGTGGCCCGGATGCACGCGCAAGGCGAGGGTGTTGGTTCCTGTCTGCACCCAGCGTGTCACGTCGAACTCACAAACGGGATAGGCACCGGTCACGGCTGCCTGTTCGGCCACCAGGTGCCCGTTCAACCACACATCCGCGGCAGCGATCATGCCGTTGATACGCAGCAAGGTGCGTCTTCCTGGCGCGTCTTTGACAAAGGTGAACTCGGTGCGATACCACCAGGGAACCATGAAGAGGTTGCCGCCGGCATCGGGCGCCTCTACCGCGCGAAGGTTGTCGCCGTAGAAGACGTTCTCGTACGTGCTGTTCTCCAGCAGGCCCGCCATCACCGTTGCCCGGCCGCTCACCGGGTACCAGCCGCTGGTCGAAAAACCGCCGGCGGAGACTTCGGCGCCGCTTTGCTGCGCTTTGGCGCTCGACTGGATCTGCCAATGGGCTATGGCGGTTATGGAGCCGGCATCGCCGTCCACCAGCGTGGGAGCCAGGGCGCTTTCGCCGCGAGCGAGGGAGGTGACGGTGAGCGCAGCCAGCGCCAGCCCCGCCATGACGCGGATCGTGGCCAAAGCCGGGATTCGGGCCGCCTCAGCCGCTGCCAGGACCACCGATTACCATTGCCCGCGCACGCCGAACTGGTAGATGCGCTCGGAGAAGGTCGAGTGCGCCAGCTGGTCGTGCCATACGAGGTAGTAC
>DASXLF010000422.1:0-1776 GCA_036496405.1 Steroidobacteraceae bacterium
GATCTCGCCGGAGCCGAACCAGTCCTTGGTTGTCCCGCGGTCCAGCATCAGCTGAAACGCGCCAAGCCCGAGGCCCAACACCGCGAAGCCGGTCCAGTCGAAGCGGAGGCTTTCATCGCGGTGGGTATCGCGCAGGAACAGCCATATGCCCGTCACCGCGGCCACGCCGAACGGCACGTTGATGTAAAACACCCAGCGCCAATTGTAGACGTCGGTGAGATAGCCGCCGAGGGTCGGGCCCAGAATCGGACCGACCATCACGCCCATGCCCCAGATCGCCATCACGGTGCCGCGTTTCTGCGGTGGGTAGAGATCGAGCATGATGGACTGGGAAAGCGGTGACAGCGCCGCGCCAAACGCGCCCTGCAGAATCCGGAACAGGATCATCTGCTCGAGATTCTGCGCAGCGCCGCACATCATCGAGGTGATCGTGAAACCGGCAATGCAAACCACTGCCAGATTCTTGCGGCCGAAGCGCGACGCGAGCCATCCCACCGGCGCCGTCATGATGGCAGACGAAACGATGTACGAGGTCAGCACCCAGGTGATCTGGTCGCGCGAGGCGGTCAGGCTGCCCTGCATGTAGGGCAAGGCCACGTTCGCGATGGTGGAATCGAGCGCCTGCATCAAGGTGCCCGCCATGGAGCACAGCATCACGATGGTGAGCTCGAACTTGCTTTCGTACGCCTCGTGGGAAGCGCCGAGTGCGCGCGTCGTCATGGATCAGTCGCCCAGCAGGCGCTGCCAGCGGCGCTTGCCCGTATCAATGTTCACTTCCACACTCATGCCGGCGCGCAGGGCCGGGTTGCCAGGGCACTGATCGATCTTCACCCGCACGGGGATGCGTTGGACAACCTTCACCCAATTTCCGCTGGCGTTCTCCGCCGGCAGTACCGAGAAGGCACCCCCCGTTCCCTGGCTGATGGCGTCGACGTGTCCCGAACACTTCATGCCCGGATACGTGTCGATCGTGAAGCTCACGGGCGAATAATTGCGGACATGTGTGAGATCGGTTTCCTTCATCTGGGCTTCGACCCAGGTGTTTTTCTCGCTAACCAAGCCTACCGCGCTGGTGGTGGTGAAGGCGGACATGGCGGAGATCACCAAGGTGCCCGGCTGCAGCGCATCCACTTCCGTGACGATGCCGTCAAACGGCGCGCGTACGACTGCGTGATCAAGCTGGCGCTGCGCCTCGCGTACCTGCGCCGCCACCTGTTGGTATTGCGGATTCTGCTCCACCGGCGCACTTGCGGTGCCGCCAAGCTTGGCGAGCTGAGTCTGAGCGGTCTGCTGCAGCGCCTGCAGCTGCTGCTGGGCGCCTGCAAGCCCCAGCCGCGCCTGATCGTACGTGACCGCCGCAATCGCGTTCGCCTTTAACAGACCCGCATATCGCGCGTAGTTGCGCTGGGCGAGATCGACCTGCGCCCGCTGCGCGTTCACGTCGCTCAGCATGCGCCGGTAGTCTTCCTGCATCGACCTCACGTTCAATGCGGTCTGCGCGAGCTGCGACTTGGCATTGGCCAGAGCGATCTGGAATGGCCGCGGGTCGAGGCGGAAAAGCACCTGACCCTTCTTCACATGCTGACCCTCACGCACATCCACATCCTGCACCAGGCCGGAGACGTCGGTGGACACCATCAGCTTCGCGGCTTGCACATAGGAATCGTCGGTCGAAACGTAGCGGCCGCCCAACAGCCAGAACGCCAGCGACACCAGCCCCACCACAACCACACCACCGATCATCAACACGCGGCGCAGCGCGGCCCGGTCTTCCCG
>DASXLF010000423.1:0-1793 GCA_036496405.1 Steroidobacteraceae bacterium
GACCTGATGCCCAACGACCTGATCTACTACACCTACATCAGCGCCGAGGGCAGGCCCGCGGTCGAGCACGGGCCGTTGATCACGCACGGCGAAAGCCTGGCGATCTTCTTCTTCAACGAGATCAACCGGGCGCGCCCGCAGGTGCATTCGCTGCTGCTGCGCGTGATGGCCGAGCGCAGCGTGGCGGCCTTCAATCGCGAGTTCCGTTTTCCGCATCTCCTGGTGTTTGCCGACCGCAACCGGGTGGAGCGCGAAGAGACCTTCGAGATTTCGGCCGCGGCGCGCGACCGCTTCATGCTGGAAGTGACCGTCGATGCGCCTGCGTCCGATGCGGAAAGGCGTCAGCTGATGAGCGATCCACGCTTCCACGACACCGATCGGCTCGTCGGCGCGCTGGCCGGCGGGCTGGTCGCTTACCAGGAGCTGAACCAGGTCTCCGAGTTGATCCAGCGCTGCGTGCAGGCCTCCGAGGCATTGCAGGCCTATGCGCTCGATCTGTGGCGCGCGACGGCGGCGCCCGCCGACTACGGCGTGCGGCTGTCGGACGTGGACACGGCCCACCTGATGCTCGCGGGCGCCAGTCCGCGCGGCATGAGCCTGCTGCTGCGCGCCGCCCGCGTTGCGGCCTGGCTCGACGGGCGCGACTACGTCACGCCCAAGGACGTGCAGGCGGTCTTCGTCGAGACCATCGCGCATCGGCTGTGCTATCACCCGGTGTATGAGATGCGTCGCCAGGAGATCTCGGGTCGCCTGATGAGCGGCATCCTCTCAAGCGTGGCTGCACCCTGAGTGACACGGGGTAATGTGATGACACAGCCGCCAACCGTGCAGGAACTGCATTACCGGATCGGGGCGCCGGCGCTGGGCCACTTCCCCGGGCATCACCGAAGTTCGCGCGGTGACAGCGGCTTCGAGTTTCGTGGCCATGCGGCGCTGCTCGACGCACCGGACCCGCGCCGGCTCGATCTGCACGCGAGCCTGCGCGACCCGTTCGGCAACTGGATCGTGCGGGTCTACAGCCAGCGCAAGGCGATTCCGGTGGTGATGGTGGCGGACTTGTCGGCCTCCATGAGTTTCATCGGCACACACCGCAAGCTCGATGTCCTGGCCGACTTCGTCGACAGTCTGGCCTGGTCGGCCTGGCGTACCGGCGACAGCTTCGGCTTTGTCGGTTGCGACAGTTCGGTCCGCGAGGATGTGCTGTTGCCGCCCACGCGCTCGCGCGGCATGGGTGGCGCGCTGGCCGGGACGCTTCGCACGCTGCATCTTCAAGGTCGCTCGGCACGTGCGCTGGTGTTGGCCCATCGCTTCCTCGGCCGGCAGCGTTCGCTGGTATTTCTCGTCTCGGACTTTCATCTGCCGTTGCCCGAGGTCGAAGCCGTGATGGCCTCGATGGCCCACCACGATCTGGTGCCGGTGGTGCTGTGGGACCCGCTGGAGTTCGGCCTGACCCCGCGACAGGGCCTGGCGCAGGTGACCGACCCGGAAACCGGCGTCACGAAGCTGCTGTGGTGGCGTCCGGCCTTGCGCGACAGGTGGCTGGCGGCCCACCGGCAGCGCCGCGATGCGCTGTTGCGGATCTTTCGGGCTCAGCAGCTCAAGCCGCTGTTCATCGAGGGCGCCTTCGATGCCAACGCAGTCACGCGGCACTTCCACGCGTGAACCCTGTGAGCCATGCATGATGACGAACTGGTGGATGCATCCGGCCCTACGCGGACTTTGCGCCGTGATGCTCGGCTGGCTTGCATTGGCGGCTTGTGCAGAGGTGCTGCCAGGACAGCTGAATGCCACCT
>DASXLF010000424.1:0-2045 GCA_036496405.1 Steroidobacteraceae bacterium
TCCGTCTGTTGCCGACGCGGTGCTCGATCACCGCCGGCACGAGCAAGTCGAGATGGCCAATTACATCGCCCGCGATGTTTCCACGGTGCCGTTCCGCGTCGGTGACGGCGGCATGAACCCGGTGTTCGAGGCCAAGCTCGCCAGTCACAGCATCTTCGACAATAGCGGTCACACTTTTATGGTCGCCGGCAACAGCCAGGCGCCGGGCGCGCTGCCGCGCACGCCCAATCCGCCGCCGGTGGCCACCTCCGAGACACAGCGCGATGTTCAGCCGCCTGCGAACGATCAGCCGGTGATGCTGGCGAGCGTGCCGATGCCGCAACCGGCGCCGCAAACCAAGGAAGGCGAAGCGCCGCCCGAGCAACCGAAATCGATCGCAGGCCTGATCGGCAATATATTCGCCACGCCACCCGCGCAAGCCAAACCGGCTGAGCCGGCTGAGAGCGAACAAGCCAGCCTGCGCGGCAGCGAGACGCCGGCAAAGACCAAGCGCAGCAGCGTGCCGGTGCGCACTGCTGCCGCGCCCGTCAAGCCGCACGAAACTGCGCCTGCCAAACCCAAGGCCCTGGCCAGCACGCCGCCTGCGCCGGCACCGCGCGTTCAGCAGGCCAGGAAGCAGGACAGCAAACCGGACAAGGCGCCCGATACTGAATTGCGCACCGCCTATTCGTCGTCCCAGGCGAACAATGGCGGCGTCCTGCCGGGCGCGCAGCCGGTGGTCCCGGCCGGCACATTCGAGAGCCGCTGGACCGCGTTGCGCTGAGATTTATTTTCAATACTGCGAAGCAAATCATGGATGGCCGGGACAAGCCCGGCCATGACAAGATAAAAAGACGCATGGCTGCTTTCGTCTACGTCCTCGGCACTTTAAGCAAAACCCGCCATCTCACTTATGTCGGCTGGACCAGCGACGTCGCGCGCAGGCTGGCGCAGCACAATGCCGGCAAAGGCGCGCGCTCGACGCGCGGGCGCATCTGGACGCTGCTGCATAGCGAACGCTGCAAGAGCAAGCGAGCGGCCATGAGCCGCGAATGGTACTTGAAGCGCGACCGGAAGTTTCGCAAAAAGCTGGCACTGCGGCTTCACACCGGAAGCGTCCGATGAGCATTTTCCAAGAACCGAAGATCGACTGCCACACCCATGTGCTCGATCCGGTGAATTTTCCCTACGGTAAGGACATCGAATACAAGCCGACCGGCCAGGAAATGGCCTCCGCCGGTCAACTGGCCCAGGTGATGAAGACCTATGGCGTGAAGCACTCGCTGCTGGTGCAACCCAATTCCGGCTATGGCAGCGACAACGCATGTTTGCTCGATACGATCGCGCGCAGCGAGGGACGTCTCAAGGGCATCGCCATCATCGACTTCGACGCCGATCATGCGACGCTGCGCGACCTGAAAAAACGAGGCGTGGTTGGCGCTGCATTCAATCCGACCTTTCACGGCAACGAATACTACAGGAACGCCGCCGGCTTGATCGCCAGGCTGATCGAGTACGACATGTTCCTGCAGATCCAGGTCGAGCATGATCAATTGCTGATGTTCGTGCCCTGGATCGAAAAAATGCCGATCAAGATATTGATCGACCACACCGGGCGGCCGACGCCGGGCGCCGGGCTTGGACAGCCAGGCTTCCAGGCGCTGCTACGGCTGGCCGCCACCCAGCGCGTCAACGTCAAGCTGTCGGGTTATTCTAAGTTCTCCAACCTGCCCTACCCATTCGAGGACACCTGGCCGTTCGTAGGCGCGCTGGTCGAAGCGTTCACGCTCGAGCACTGCCTCTGGGCCTCGGATTGGCCTTTCCTGCGCGCACCGATGCGGCAGGATTACGGGCCGCTGGTTGAATTGGTGGAAATTCTGTTTCCCGATGTCGAGGATCGGCAAGCCCTGTTCTGGAAAACACCGCAGCGGCTGTTTGGTTTTGGCCAATAGACAGCGCGGGGGCGGAAGTCTAATTTCCGCGCAGCGGATAACGCGAGGAGCGTGTCATTAATTACGCAGCCCCCATCAGCATCAGCCACCTGCCGCGTGAGAATTTCGGGACCT
>DASXLF010000425.1:0-1665 GCA_036496405.1 Steroidobacteraceae bacterium
TTTGCGAAGGATGAACGCTAAGACAGCTCCAGCACCTGCGATCAGCGCGTTGATCAGCCAGAACTCGGCTGGCAAGGTCGGCCATTGCCAGATGAATGCGATGCCCAGAATGGTTTCATAGAGAATCGGGAACAGCGGCGACACGCGGCCCGGCAATAGCGATGCGCCGGCGAGCACGAGATTGGCAATGGCCGCCAACGCTGCGCCGATTCCGATCTTGGCGATCTCGCCCGGCTCGCCGCCGTGCCTCGCCTGCCAGCGCCACAGCGCGAACAGGAACGGCACGCAGACAATGCTGATGAGCGAATCCATGGCGGCGCCGAACCACGCGGTCGGCAAGACGAAACCGTCAACCATCCGGTCGACATGCACGTTGATCCAAACGAAACCGATGTTGGAGTTCTGATAGAAGGCAATCGAATGCGGAATGGTGATCAGCATCACCACGATCAATGCTCCGATGGCGCGCTTCTGTTTCGTGGTGAGCGGCGCCGCCGGCTCGCGTGCCGCCGTGCCCCGTGCCGTTTCACTCAGCAGGCGATAACCCGCGAGATAGGTGCCAAGCGCGAGCAGCATAAGCAAACCCGCCAGGCCAAAACCGACATGCCAGCCATAGAGCTGCGCCAGCAATCCGCAGGTGAGCGGGCCCATGACCGCGCCGACATTGATCGCCATGGAAAAGATGGCGAACCCGCGCGTGCGGCCGGGCGCATCGTTTTCCGCGTAAAGCTGACCCACCTGTGTGGAGATATTTCCCTTCAGCAATCCGCAGCCGGTGATGAGCAGCAACAGCGCGAGCAGAAACGATGCATCGAAGGCCATGGCGATGTGGCCGCCGCTCATCAACAGCGCGCCCGTGACCACGGCATTGCGCCGCCCGATAAAACGGTCCGCGATCCAGCCGCCGATCAGCGGCGTAAAATACACAAAGCCGGTGTAAAGGCCGTAGGTCTGCGAGGCGAGCGCGAGCGTGCTCATGTGGCCGAACGCGCGCTCCAGCGCACCGCGATACGCCGCGAACCCCGCGATGTTGCCGGTGTGCTCGGGCATGAACAGCGCCTGGCTCATGTAGAGCACGAGCAGTGAGGTCATGCCGTAGTAGGAAAAGCGCTCCCACGCTTCGGTAAACGCGAGAAAGCCGAGCGCCGGCGGCTGGCCGAAGAAGGTGCGGCCGCGCGGCGTCGAACCGATCTGCAAGGCCACGGCGGCAGCTTCAGCCATGAAAGGGCATCCTGCTTTTCCTTACGCGCTGGCGGCCCTTGGCACACACTGGCAGCGATACGCACGCACGCACAAACAGAGAGCAACGCGAAGCAGGATCGCACCTCCCATTCAAATTAGGCGCCAAGGCATTGTCGCCCGTCGGTGGCGAACCACCCTCACCTTCCTGCGCCATGATTGCCCCCAACCTGCGCCCGACGCCGGCAGCTTGTTGGAATAACGCGCAGCAATCAATTGGGGCAGGCGGAGAGGCTTAACTCAGTTGCTGGCCGAAGCGGCGCTCTGGATGGCTGCCTTCTGGGCATGATCCGTGGACAGATTGCCGATCGCCATGGCGATCAGATCGGGCCGGAAGCGCGGCGCGATGTCCTCGAATTTGCAAGCCGTCAGCACCTGATCGATGATGAATTTCGGCTGATAACTGGCCAATGCCGTCCCGCCCAG
>DASXLF010000426.1:0-11208 GCA_036496405.1 Steroidobacteraceae bacterium
AATCCATGACCGGGTCCTCGATCGCCTCGCACCACACTCGCAGCCGCAGCCGCTGATTGTGCGTGAGCGACAGCAATTGCGAGACCACGGCGAAGCGCTTGTTGCCCGCCAGTGTAGGGGGCGCGGCGCGATTGACCCCGCGACTGAACCCGGTGGCGGTGGCCGGAAAGGTGCGCCACTCGGCGCGTCCGTAGTCGAGATAATCCACGGCCGCCAGGTCGATCAGCATCTCGAAGCGCAACTGCGGATCATCGCGCAGCACCCGGGCCGCCGGCAGCAGATCGCGCGCCGCCACCTCGATCGCGAACTCATTGGCCGGCGCGCTGTAACGGCGCACCCGATCGCCCAGCGCCGTGTCAATCCGGGTCGCCAGTTCATCGATGTATGCGGGCACGAAGGGGTTTCCTGTGCTCAGGCCGTGGCGGCCAGACGCCGCTCGATCTTGCGCTGCAACTGGATCACCCCATAAAGCAGGGCTTCGGCGGTGGGTGGACAACCGGGCACATAGACGTCCACCGGTACGATGCGATCGCAGCCGCGCACCACGGCATAGGAATAGTGATAGTAGCCGCCGCCGTTGGCGCACGAGCCCATGGAGATCACCCAGCGCGGCTCGGGCATCTGGTCGTACACCTTGCGCAGCGCCGGCGCCATTTTGTTGACCAGCGTACCGGCGACGATCATGACATCGGACTGCCGCGGGCTCGGCCGGAACACCACGCCGAAACGATCGAGATCGTAGCGCGCGGCACCGGCGTGCATCATCTCCACCGCGCAGCAGGCCAGGCCGAAGGTCATGGGCCAGAGCGAGCCGGTGCGGGCCCAGCTCACCAGAGAATCCACCTGCGTGGTCAGGAACCCGCGCTGCGCAAAACCCTCGCTGTCCGCGGCGCTCAATCCCACTCCAGCGCTCCCTTTTTCCACTCGTAGGCAAATCCGATCACGAGTATGAACAGAAACACCCCCATGGCCGCGAGTCCGTAGCCGCCGATCCTGCCGAGGGAAACGGCCCATGGGAACAGGAAGGCGATCTCCAGATCGAAAATGATGAACAGGATCGCCACCAGGTAATAGCGCACGTCGAATTTTACGCGCGTGTCTTCGAACGGCTCGAAGCCGCACTCGTAGGCCGAGAGCTTCTCGGCATCACCGCGGTGTTTGACGCTCAGGCGCCCGAGGACTTTTCCCAGGCCGAGCAGCACGCCCGCCAACGCGGCGGCAATCCCAAGAAATATCAGTATCGGCAGATAATTCGCAAGCATGCCCACACCGGTAAGTAAACGGGGCGGAATGAATCGCTCGCGCGACCATTGCGACGCCCCGTAATAGTCATAGTGTAACAGGCGATCAACACGATTTGGTGCCGACGGGGAGATTCGAACTCCCACACCTTGCGGCGCTAGCCCCTCAAGCTAGTGTGTCTACCAGTTCCACCACGTCGGCGTAAATTGCAGCGCTACTTCGGCGGCGTACCCGTGGCCGGCGCAGTGGCCGGCGGCGCAGTCGCAGGCGCGGTGGCCTCCGGGGCGGCACCAGTGGATGGCATACCGGCAGGCGGCGCGGCGGGAGGCGCGGCCGGCACCACCTGCGAGGCCTCATTCTGATGCGCGAGCTGATCCAGCAGGCTGCTCGAGGGCGCGCTCTTGCGTGTACCCACGTAGGCCAGCGACAGGCTGGTCAGCATGAACACCGCCGCCAGGATGGCAGTGGCCCGCGACAGTGCGGTGCTCGCGCCGCGCGCTCCGAAAACCGTGCCGGAGGCGCCGGCGCCGAAGCCTGCTCCGGCCTCGGCTCCCTTTCCGCGCTGAAGCAACACCAGCGCGACGATGGAGATGGCGCAGAAGAAATGGATGATCAGCAATACCGAATGCAACATTAAAATTTCCAGTGTCAGCCGCGCGCGGCGGCCATGATGCTCAAAAATTCCTCGGCCTTGAGCGAGGCGCCGCCGATCAGGCCGCCATCGACATCGTGCTCGGCAAACAGCTCGCGCGCATTGCCGGTCTTGACGCTGCCGCCGTACAGGATGGGCAACGCAGCGGCGATTTTAGCATCCTGCTGCGCCAATCGCGCCCGGATGAAAGCGTGCACCTCCTGCGCCTGATCGGGCGAGGCCGTGCGCCCGGTGCCGATGGCCCACACCGGCTCATAGGCAATCACCGCCGTGCTGAAGCCGGCGATTCCGGTCAGCGCCACCACCGCCTCGAGCTGCCGGCCCACCACCTCCTGCGTCAGGCCCGCCTCGCGCTCGGCCAGCAGTTCGCCCAGGCACAGAATGGGGCGCAGACCCTGCGATAAGGCCGCCGCGAATTTGCGCGCCACGAGCACATCGTCTTCGCCGTACAGCGCGCGACGTTCCGAGTGACCCACGATCACGTACAGGCAACCGACGTCTTTGAGCATCGCCGCCGATACTTCGCCGGTATAGGCCCCGTGCAGCTCGGCGCCCACGTCCTGCGCGCCCAGCGTCACCGCCGTGCCGCGCAGCAGTCGCGCAATCTCCGCCAGGTACACGAATGGCGGGCAAATGACGCAGTCGGCCCGTTCCAGCTGCGGCGAGGCCAGGATTGCCTCCACGAGCGGCGCATTCTGCGCGCGCGACCCGTGCATCTTCCAATTGCCGGCTACCAGCTTGCGCCGCATGAGTGCCGCCTCTGTTTGTCGCTGACCTGCCCCACCTCTAGGGCGCGCGGATCATATCGGCGCCACCACCGCTCCGCAATGCGCAAATGCCCTAAGCCACGGGCTGTCCCGGCACCCCGGCGCGCACGGCCTGAGCCAGCTCATCGGCACAGCCGCGCACGTCCGCGGCGTCGTGCCCTTCGACCATGACGCGGATCACCGGTTCAGTGCCCGAAGCGCGCAGCACCACTCGCCCCTCACCGGCCAGGTGCTGTTCGATACGCCGCTGCGCGGCCAGGATCGAAGGCACGGTCGAGGGGTCGAAACGCCGTTCCACCTCGACGTTGAGCAGTACCTGCGGCAATTTATCCATGCCGGCGGCGAGCTCGGCCAGCGAGCGCCGGGTCTGCTTCATGATGTTGAGAATCTGCAGGGCCGTGATCAGCCCATCGCCGGTGGTGGTGCGGTCCAGGCACAGGATGTGACCGGAGGTCTCCCCACCCAGAATTCCCCCGCACTCGATCAGCTTGGCGAGCACGTGCCGGTCCCCGACCGGCGCGCGAATGAAATCGATGCCCAGCCGGCGCAGCGCCAGCTCCAGCCCGAAATTGCTCATCACGGTGCCGACCACCGGTCCGCGCAGGCGGCCGGCGGCCTTGGCCGCCGCCGCGATCACGTACAGCAATTGATCGCCATCCACCAGCCGCCCGAGGTGATCGACCATGACCACGCGATCGCCGTCGCCGTCGAGCGCCACGCCCACGTGCGCGCGCACGCCCGGCACCGTGAGCTGCAACAATTCCGGTGAGGTCGAGCCGCAGCTGTCATTGATATTGCGGCCGTTGGGCGAGCAGCCGATGGGCACGATGTCCGCTTCAAGGTCGGCCAGAATGCGTGGTGCCACCTTGTAGGCGGCGCCATTGGCGCAATCGACCACGATTTTGAGTCCCGACAGATCCATGCCGGACGGCATCACCTTGGCGCAGAACTCCTGATAGTGAACCTGCGAGATCTCAGCCCGGCGCGCTCGCCCCAGCTCGCGCGAAGCGCAGGTGACCGGCACGGCGGAAAGGTACGCCTCGATGCGCTCCTCGACGTCGTCCGAGAGCTTGGCGCCCTCGCCGTCGAAGAATTTGATGCCGTTATCCTCGTACGGATTGTGCGAGGCGCTGATCACCACACCGAGTTTGCACTGCAGGTGACGGGTCACGAACGCCACCGCCGGTGTCGGCAACGGACCGCTCAGCAGTACGTCAACGCCCGCGGCGACGAATCCGGCCTCCAGCGCCGACTCGAACATGTAGCCCGATACCCGCGTGTCCTTGCCGATCAGCACCGTGCCGCCATCCGGAATCAGCACCCGCGCCGCCGCACTGGCCAGCCGCAACGCAAAGTCCACCGTCATGGGATCGGCGCCCACGCGCCCGCGAATGCCATCGGTACCGAAATACGCTCTAGCCACCTTGACACTCCTCTTGGACCAGATTGCGCGCCGTGCTGGCGATACGCACGGCATCGACGGTCGCGGCCACATCATGCGCGCGCACGATACGTGCGCCGTGCAACACGGCGATGGTCGCCAGCGCCAGGCTGCCGGCCAGGCGTTCGCCCTGCGCCCGGCCGGTCAGTGCATTCACAAATGACTTGCGCGACAACCCGACCGCCACCGGCAAGCCCAACTCCGCGAACTGCCCCAGCTGCTTTAGCAGGGCGAGATTATGCGCCGTGGACTTGCCGAAGCCGAACCCTGGATCCAGGCACAGTCGCTCGCGGCCTATTCCCGCCGCCTCGCACGCCCGCACGCGCTCGCCAAGGTAAGCGCTTACTTCGCCCACCACATCGGCATAGTGCGGCTGGCGTTGCATGGTGGCCGGCTCGCCCTGCATGTGCATGAGGCACACCGCGAGATTGCCCTGTGCCGCGGCTGCCAGCGATTGTGGTGAGCGCAGGGCGCGCACGTCATTGATCATGTGGGCACCGGCAGACCCGGCGCGCCGCATCAGTTCCGGATTGGAAGTATCGACCGATATCAGTACCGCGAGCCGTCCGGCGAGGCGCTCCACCACCGGCAGCACCCGCCGCAATTCCTCGTCGCTGTCGATGCCGAGCGCGCCCGGGCGCGTGGATTCGCCGCCGATATCGACGATCGCCGCGCCCTCCTCGGCCATGCGCTCGGCGTGCGCCAGCGCGGCATCGGCATCCAGGAAGCGTCCGCCATCGGAGAATGAGTCGGGCGTGACGTTGAGCACGCCCATGACCACGGCCCTGTCGAGTTCAAGGACGCGATCGGCGCACTGCAGTCGCAGGATCAGTGCTGCCCGGCAGGCCTGGCGATCGGCGCGTCGGCCGGCGCCCCGACGGGGGACAGGACGGGTTTACCGCCGCCCGGACCGGTCGTCGGTGTCGAATCATCCCAGCCTTCGGGAGGCCGCGGCGTGCGGCCGGCCATGATGTCCTTGATCTGATCGTCGGCGATGGTCTCGTACTTGATGAGCGCCTCGGCCATGGCGTGCAGCTTCTCGAGATTGGTCTCGAGAATCTCCTTGGCGCGCTTGTAATTGGTCTCGATCACGCGCCGCACTTCCTCATCGATGGCATGCGCGGTCTCGTCCGAAACCTGCTTGTGCTGCGTGACGCTGCGGCCGAGGAACACCTCGCCGGCCTCTTCGGTATAGGTGAGCGGCCCGAGACGGTCCGACAGGCCCCACTTGGTCACCATGTTCCGCGCCAGCTCCGTGGCCCGCTCGATGTCGTTCGAGGCGCCGGTGGTAACCGCGTCGTCGCCGAATATGATTTCCTCGGCAATGCGGCCGCCGAACAGGGTCGCGATCGAACTCTCCAGCCGCCGCCGGCTCATGGAATAGCGGTCCTGCTCGGGAAGAAACTGCGTGACGCCCAGTGCGCGGCCACGCGGAATGATCGTGACCTTGTACACCGGATCGTGCTCGGGCACGGTGATGCCGACGATCGCGTGACCGGATTCGTGGTAGGCGGTCATCTTCTTCTCGTCGTCGGTCATGACCATCGAGCGCCGCTCGGCGCCCATCAGAATCTTATCCTTGGCCTTTTCGAACTGCTCCATCGACACCAGCCGCTGGTTGGCGCGGGCCGCGAACAGCGCCGCCTCGTTCACCAGGTTGGCGAGATCGGCGCCGGAAAAGCCGGGAGTTCCGCGCGCGATCAAAGAGGGCTTGACGTCGTCCGACAGCGGCACGCGTCGCATGTGCACGCGCAGAATCTGTTCGCGCCCACGCACGTCCGGCAGCGGCACCACCACTTGGCGGTCGAAGCGGCCTGGACGCAGCAGCGCCGGATCGAGCACGTCGGGACGATTGGTCGCGGCGATGACGATGATGCCCTCATTGCCTTCGAAGCCATCCATCTCCACCAGCAACTGATTCAGGGTCTGCTCTCGCTCGTCGTGACCACCGCCCAGGCCGGCGCCGCGATGGCGGCCGACGGCATCGATTTCGTCGATGAAGATGATGCACGGCGCGTGCTTCTTGGCCTGCTCGAACATGTCGCGCACGCGCGATGCGCCCACGCCGACGAACATCTCCACGAAGTCCGAACCGGAAATGGTGAAGAACGGCACCTTGGCCTCACCGGCGATGGCGCGCGCCAGCAAGGTCTTGCCGGTTCCGGGCGAGCCGACCATCAGCACACCCTTGGGAATCTTGCCGCCGAGCTTCTGAAACTTACCCGGGTCCTTGAGGAAATCGACGATCTCACCGACCTCCTGCTTGGCCTCGTCCACGCCGGCGACGTCGGCGAAGGTCACGTTGACCTGATCCTCTCCCAGCAGCCGTGCCCGGCTCTTGCCGAACGACATGGCGCCGCGGCCTCCGGCCGCGCCCTGCATTTGCCGCAGCAGATACACGAACACCACCATCAATAGCAGCGCCGGAGCCAGTTGCAGCAGCAACTGGGTCAGGAAATTGGGTTGCTTGGGCGGCTGGCCCTCGATCGTGACATTCGCCTTGAGCAGATCGCCGATCAGCACCGTGTAATTGGTCTCGGGATTGTAGGTCTCGAACTGCTGCTTATCCTTGAGCACGCCGCGAATCGTGTCGCCCTGCAGGATTACGCTGTCGACGCGATTGGCATGCACGTCGGCGATGAAATCCGAGTAACGGATCTCTTCGCGCTGCGGGCCGGGCGGCAGGTAGCGGCTGAACACCAGCAGCATGACGACGACGATGACGACCCAAAGCAGGATATTTTTGGTCAGGTCATTCAACTGAGGTTCACCGTGTTGCAAAAAGGGCGCAAAAAGAGACGGACTATGGCATCAGGACGCTACACCATCCGTCTGCCGGAGGCCAGCAAGTACGTTTCAGGACTGCGAGAACGTGACGCTTCCGGCTTCAGCAGCTTGATCTGCTTGAATTGGCGTCGCGCTGCCACGACAAATTCCTGAAATCCCGCACCTTGCAGCAGCTTGATCAGGGCGACGCCGCCGGGTTTCAAGACCACGGGCGCCAGTTCCAGGGCCAATTCCGCCAAATAAAAGCTGCGCGGGGCGTCGATGGCATCCATCCCGCTCAAATTCGGTGCCATGTCGGATAACAGCACATCCACGTGTGTGGCGCCGAGCATCGATTTGAGCTGATCGAGCACCGCGGCTTCGCGGAAATCGCCCTGCAGAAACTCCACGCCGGGGAGGCCGTCCATGGGCAGAATATCGCTGGCCAGCACCCGCCCGGTGCTGCCCACACGCCGGCGCGCGTACTGGCTCCAGGCTCCGGGCGCCGCCCCCAGATCCAGCACCACCATGCCGGGCCGGAACAGGTGCGCGCCGCGGTCGATTTCCTCGAGCTTGTAGACGGCCCGGGAGCGCCAGCCCTCGGCCTTGGCCCGTTTGACATAGGGGTCGCTGAAATGTTCACGCAGCCAGCGGTCGCTGCTCTTGGTTCGGCGCGTCATAATTGCGCCCATGAGCTTAAGCGAAAAGCAGCTGCGCTATTTGCGCGGTCGCGCACATCCCCTCAAACCCGTGATCCAGATCGGACAGCACGGCCTGACGGCCGGGGTGTGCGCCGAGACCACACGGGCGCTGGCAGACCACGAACTGATCAAGGTGCGCGTGCAAGGGGCCGAGCGCACGGCCCGCGATCAGTTGATCGCCGAGCTCGCGCAGCAGACCGCAAGCGAACTGGTCACGCGCATCGGCCACACGGCGGTATTGTTCAAGGCCCGTACACCGCTGTCGCGTATTCCGCTGCCCGAAGCCTAGCTCCGGACCGGCAGCCATACTTCGATCGATCCCAAGCCGGTGTCCGGATCGAAATCCTCGCCGTAGTACTCGATCATGTCGGGCGACTCGGCATCGGGGTGCGCCAGCACCCGCCCGGAGGTGGGCAGCCAGCGGTTCCAGATGGCCATCATCGTGTGCTTGAGCGTCAGCACTGCGCCGCGATGGGTAAAAATCGCATACTGGTGCGCCGGAATGCTGATGACTTCGAAGCCCGCCGGCACGGGCGCGAGGCTATCCACCTCCACCGCGGCCAGATAATCGACACCGGCGCCCTGTGCGCTGTGGATCACCACGCCGTACGCGGTCAATCCAGCCACTCCGGTGAGCTGCGCGCGGCGCTCCCGGAACTGCTGCCATACACGTGTGATGTCGCCCAGACTATCGCTGCCGATATGACGGCGCAGACCGGCAAGCCGCAAGGGCTTGCGGAATTCAAAGCGCGGCGGCTCGAGTGCCGTCAATCCGCCCACCATGTCGAGACCGCCAGTCAAGTTACAGGTATTTCACCGACACGATTTCGTAGCTGCGGGTCTTACCGGGCGCGGCCACATCCACCACTTCGCCCGAGGTCTTGCCAATGAGTGCGCGCGCGATCGGCGAGGTGATCGAGATGCGCCCGGAGCGGATATCTGCCTCGTCCTCGCCGACAATCTGATAGGTCACCGCCGCACCCTGATCCTGCTCCTCGAGTTCCACCGTGGCGCCGAACACCACGCGGCCCGTCGCCGGCAGGCTGGCGACGTCGATGATCTCGGCCACGCCCAGCCGCGACTCGATCTCCATGATCCGGCCCTCGATGAAGCCCTGCTGTTCGCGCGCGGCGTGATACTCGGCATTTTCCGACAGATCCCCGTGGCTGCGAGCCTCGGCGATGGACTTGATCACGCGCGGGCGGTCCTCGGACTTCAGCCGTTTGAGTTCCACGCGCAGCAGTTCCGCGCCGCGCAAGGTCATGGGAGAGCGCTTCATGTGCCCACCTGCAGGTGCAGGTCCTGCAGCCGGTTGACATCGACTTCATCCAGATGGTCCAGCGCCTCACACGTGGCCAGCGCCGCCGCCAGCGTCGTGTAGTAGGTCACGCGGCGATGCACGGCCTCGCGGCGGATGGAGTTGGACTCGAGCACCGCCTGCTTGCCCTCAGTGGTGTTGACGATCAGATCGATCTCGTCGTTCTTGATCATATCGACGATGTGCGGACGTCCCTCGCGCACCTTGTTGACGCGCCGGCACTAGATGCCGGCGGCCGCCAGCGTCAGGGCCGTGCCACGCGTGGCGACGATGGTGAAGCCGTGGGCAATCAGACGCTGCGCCAGCGACACCGCGCCGCTCTTGTCGCGCTCACGCACACTGATCAGGCAGCAGCCGTGCCGGGGCAATACCACGCCCGAGGCGCTCTGTGACTTCGCATAGGCCTCGCCGAAAGTGCGTCCAGTGCCCATGACCTCGCCGGTGGATTTCATTTCCGGGCCCAGGATCGGGTCGGCCTCAGGAAACTTGGTGAACGGGAATACGGCTTCCTTGACCGAATAATACTTCGGCACGCGCTCGGACAATACCCCCAGATCACGCAGCTTGCGGCCGGTCATGACCCGGGCGGCGATCTTGGCAATAGGCACGCCGGTGGCCTTGGATACGAACGGCACGGTGCGCGAGGCGCGCGGATTGACCTCCAGTACGTATACGGTGCCGTTCTGGATGGCGAACTGCACGTTCATCAGGCCGATGACGTTGAGCGCGCGCGCCAGCTTGCGTGTCTGCGTGCGCAGCTCATCCTGCAGTTCGGCCGACAGACTGTTGGGCGGCAGGGAACAACTGGAGTCGCCCGAATGCACGCCGGCCTGTTCGACGTGCTCCATGATGCCGCCGATCAGCACATCATCGCCGTCGCAGACGGCATCGACGTCCACCTCGATGGCGACGTCCAGAAAACGGTCCAACAGCAGCGGGCTGTCGTTCGAGACATGCAGCGCGCGTCCCATGTAGGTGGCCAGGTCGTCCTCGTTGAACACGATTTCCATGGCGCGTCCGCCGAGCACGTACGAGGGCCGTACCACCAGCGGATAGCCCACTTCCCGCGCCAGCAGCAGCGCCTGCTCCTGGTTGCGGGCAATGGCGTTGGCCGGCTGCTTGAGTCCCAGCCGCCGCACCAGCTGCTGAAAGCGCTCGCGGTCCTCGGCCACATCGATGGAATCGGGCGAGGTGCCGATGATGGGCGCGCCGGCGGCCTCGAGCGCGCGCGAGAGTTTGAGCGGTGTCTGGCCGCCGAACTGCACGATCACACCCGTGGGACGCTCCTTGGCGATGATCTCGAGTACGTCCTCGAGCGTCAGCGGCTCGAAGTACAGGCGGTCGGAGGTGTCGAAGTCCGTGGACACGGTCTCGGGGTTGCAGTTGACCATGATGGTCTCGTAACCCTGCTCGCGCAGCGCCAGCGCCGCATGCACGCAGCAGTAATCGAACTCGATGCCTTGGCCGATGCGGTTGGGACCGCCGCCCAGGATCATGATCTTCTCGCGTTTGCTCGGGTCGGCCTCGCATTCCTCTTCATAGGTGGAGTACAGATAGGCGGTGGAGGTGGAGAACTCGGCCGCGCAGGTGTCGACCCGCTTGTACACCGGAGCAATCGCGAATTCGCGGCGTTTGGCGCGGATGGCGGCCTCGTTGGCGCGCGTCAATGTGGCCAGCCGCCGGTCGGAGAAACCCTTGCGCTTGAGCGCGCGCAGCCGCTCGACCCCGAGCGCGCTCTCGCCCTCGCGCCGGGTGCGCGTCTCCTCGGCGATCAGGTCGGCAATCTGCGCCAGGAACCACGGGTCGATGGCCGTGAGCTCGGCGACGCGCTCCAGATCCCAGCCGGCCCGGAACGCATCGGCGACATACAGCAGCCGGTCGGCCCCTGGCGCGCGCAGTTCGTAGATCAGCTCCTGCTCGCCTTCTTCGGTCAGCGGCAGGGTCAATATCGGATCCAGGCCGTCCAGTCCGGTCTCGAGACTGCGCAGTGCCTTCTGCAGCGACTCCTGGAAGGTGCGGCCGATCGCCATGGCCTCACCCACTGACTTCATCTGCGTGGTCAGGCGATTGTTGGCGGCCGGAAATTTCTCGAAGGTAAAGCGTGGGATCTTGGTGACCACGTAGTCGATCGAGGGTTCGAACGAGGCCGGGGTCGCCCCGCCGGTGATCTCGTTGCGCAGCTCATCGAGCGTGTAACCGATGGCCAGCTTGGCCGCGATCTTGGCGATCGGAAAGCCGGTGGCCTTGGACGCCAGGGCGCTGGAACGACTGACCCGGGGGTTCATCTCGATGACGACCTGCGCCCCGCTCGCCGGGTCGAC
>DASXLF010000427.1:0-14428 GCA_036496405.1 Steroidobacteraceae bacterium
CGACGTATTCATAGCCCCATTTCCACTGATAGCCGGTGACGCGGATGGCGAGTTGCGAGCCGCTGGAATTCTCAGTTTCCACCAGCACCCGCGCCGCCGGTACCGCCATGCTGATCAGGATAAGCACCGGCAATATGGTCCAGATCACTTCCACGCGCGTGCTGTGCAGCAGCTTCTGGTCGGGGACCGCGCCCTTGGATTTGCGGAAGCACATCATGGAATAAATCATGAATCCGAACACCGGAATGGCGATGCCCACGCACCACCAGAACATCAGCATGTGCAGATCGTAGATCTGCCTTGAGAGCGCGCTGATGCCCGGGGTCATGTTCAGCGTCCAGGCGGCCTGGGCGCTGGGAGCGGCCAGTACCATGAGGGCGGCCAGGGATCCTGCGCACAGCCGCGAGGTCTTGAGCATCGTTCTGGTCATTGATTCTGGCCTTAGTCCCTAAATTTATTCTGGCGCACCCACGAGCGGCGGCGATTCGTTGACACGACCTACCGAACGCATCAGCCGTTTGGCCAACGCGCGCCGCTCCTCCTCAGTGAGGAAACCGCCGATCTCGCACGTGCGCCCGTGAGATTCAACGGTCAGGCGACTCGGGTGCCAGCGAGTGTCGGCAAGCCGCAGTTTAACCCGAGCCCAATGCCGCGGGAACTCAAACTGTTGGCGCACCGGACCGTTTCGGGTCTCCACCGTCACCAGATCATCGCTCAGCACAACGGTCTGAGAAAAATTCCGCCGCCGCAAGCTCACGCGCAGTGCCCAGCCCAGCAGCAGCATTTCCAGCCCGGCGAACGGCAGTATGGGCCACATGCCGTGCCAGGCGAGGACGCCGGCAATGCCGAACGACACCAGGCAGAGGCTGCCGAAGAACAGCGATGCGGACAGTGGCCGCAGCGAGCAATTCGGCGCGATCTGAATCAGCAGCACGTGGCTCACTACGGCTCGGGGATGATCGGGCGATCATACTGAAGCGGCGTTTTCTACGCCAAGGGTAGCGCGCGTGCGGTCAACGCGCGTGCGGCCGGGGCCAGCCAGGCGCAGTCCCGTGCGCTGTCGGTCGCATGCGGCAGCAGCGATAGTTGCGGTGCCGGCAGGCGCTGCCGCAGTGTCGAGAGGTTTTCCGCCAGCGCCGGCATCGCCGGGTCGAGCACGCTGCCGATCCAGCCGATCAGCGAAGCTCCGGCCTGCGCAATCGCCTGTGCGCTCAGCAACGCGTGGTTGAGACAGCCCAGGCGCAGTCCCACCACCAGCACCACCGGCAAGGCCAGTTCACGCGCAACGTCCGCCATGGTCGCTTGCGCGCTGATGGGCGCCAGCCAGCCGCCGGTGCCCTCCACCACCATGAAATCCGAGGCGGAACCCAGGCGTGCGTAGGCAGCAGAAATCGCCCCCAATTCGATCACGATACCAGCGCGTTCGGCGGCGATATGCGGAGATACCGCCCAATCGAAGCAATAAGGGCTGATATCCGTGATGGAAAACCTGCCGCTATCAAGTGCTGCAATTGCGTAGGTATCTTCGTTTAAAAATAGCCCATTTCTCGCGATCATGCCGCTAGCCACCGGTTTCATACCGCGAGCCCGGGTGCCCTCGGCGCGCAGCGCCCGGATGAGCCCAACGGTGATGCGGGTCTTGCCCACGCCGGTGTCGGTGCCGGCAATGAACACACCGGGGGCGCGGGCCTCATTCATCGGCGAGCGGTGCCTATGGCAGTCACCGGCACCGCGAACTCGCCCGGCGCGGCCGGCTGGCGGCCCGGGATGGCGTCGCCGCCAAAGGCGGCGCCGAAGATGACCTCGAAGGTCGCAGGCAATCCGGCCGGCGTGCGCACGCGCTCATAGGCGCTGATCATGGTCTGCATGCGGGTCCGGCCGGTGAGGCCGCGGTTGCGAGTGCGCGTCGCATTGTGTGCGCCCAGCTGCTTGAGCTCGCGCATGAGTGTCTGCGTGTCGTGGTAGTGCAGGCAATAGTGTTCGAGATCGGTGACCGGCTCGGCAAATCCGGCACGCATGAGGCCGTCGGCGAGCTGCTGCATGTCCGCAAACAGGCTGACGTGGCTGTGATCATCGGCCTGCGCCCAGGCAGCGCGCAGCTCGCTCAGGGTATCGGGACCGAAGGTCGAAAACAGCAACACCCCGCCCGGCTTGAGTACGCGCGCGAGCTGGCGAAATACTTCATCCGGGTGATCGCACCACTGCAGCATCAGATTGCTGTAGATCAGATCGATGCTGTCTGCGGCCAGGGGCAGTGCCGCCGCATCGCCACAGATGCGCGCGGGCGCGCGCCGCCACGGCCAGCGAGCGCCCGGACCGGGCCGCAGCATACCTTCGGCGATATCGATAGCCAGCACCTGCGCCCGCCTGAAGCGTCGCTGCAGCAGCTGTGCAGCTGCTACGCCGCCGGCGCCCAGGTCGAGCACGCGCTGCGGATTGAGTCGGAAGTATTGCAGTCGCTCGAGCAGCTCGGTGCGCACCCGCCGTTGCAGGCCGGCGGCTGCCTCGTAGTGTGGCGCGGCGCGGCTAAACGAGCGCCGCACGGCGCGGCGATCCAGCTCGAAGGGTGGTGGCAGCCCGTGTTCGCTCATGCGCGCGGTGCCTCACTATCCAATGCACTTGCCAGTGCCGCGATCAGCGCATCCACTTGTGTGTCCTCATGCGCGGCCGAGAGTGTCACGCGCAAGCGGGCACTGCCTTGCGGCACCGTCGGCGGCCGGATCGCGGTCACCCAGAAGCCCTGCGCGTACAGGGCCTCGCTGACGGCCAGCGCCCGCGCTGAATCGCCGAGGATCACAGGCTGGATCGGGGTGAGCGAGTCCGACGAGGGCAGGCCGTGGGCGACGGCGCCGGCGCGAAAACGCCGTATCAGCGCCTGCAATCGCTCGCGCCGCCACGGTTCGTCGCGCACCAGCCGCAGCGCCGCGCGCGTGGCCGCAGCGCACGCGGGCGGCAGGGCGGTGGTGTAAATGTAGGTGCGCGCGCGCTGGATCAGCAGCTCGATCAGCGGCTCATCGCCGGCCACGAAGGCGCCGAAGCTACCCAGCGCCTTGCCGAGGGTGCCGATCAGAACCGGCACCGCGTTCGCATCGAGGCCGGCTTGCGCGAGCGTGCCACCGCCACCGGGCCCGATCACGCCCAATCCGTGCGCATCATCGACCATGAGCGTGGCGCCGTACTGTGTCGCCAGTGTGGCCAGCTGCGACACCGGCGCAATGTCGCCATCCATGCTGAACACGCCGTCGGTGACGACCATGGCCCCGGCCCGTTCGAGACCGCCGCGACTCGCGAGCGCCTGCGCGGCGCCGGCGGCCTGCAGATGCGGATAGCGGCGCAGACGGGCGCCGGCCAGGCGTGCCGCATCCAATAGCGAGGCGTGATTGAGACGGTCGGCGACGATCAGATCGTGGCGTGCGCTGAGTGCGCTCACCACGCCGAGATTGGCGAGGTAGCCGCTGGAGAACAGCAATGCCCGCTGGCGACCGGTGAAGGCCGCGAGTTCCTGCTCCAGCAGCTGATGTTCCAGGCCGTGACCGGTCACCAGGTGCGAGGCACCGGCGCCAAAGCCGTCCCGGCGCAGGCATTCGCCGGCGGCGCGAATCAGCTGCGGGTGAGCGCGCAGGCCGAGATAATCGTTACTGCAGAAATTGAGCAGCTCACGGCCGTCGACCCGCACGCGCATGGGATGAGCGAGATCGGGTGTTGCCTCGACTACGCGCCGCCGCCGGCGCAGGTGCCGCGCTTCAAGGGCCGCTAGGTCAAGCCGCTCCATGCATGGCAGCGCTGCTTTCGGGCTGCATTCCCAGGCGCGTCAGCAGTGCGCGATCGCGCGCGACGTCCGGGTTGCCCGTGGTCAGCAGCTTCTCGCCGTAAAAGATGGAGTTGGCGCCGGCCAGGAAGGCCAGTGCCTGCAGTTCATCGCTCATTTCCGTGCGTCCGGCAGACAGGCGCACCTGCGCCTTCGGGATCATCACGCGTGCGACCGCAATGGTGCGCACAAAATCGAACGGGTCAACCGGCGGCCCGTCGGCCAGCGGCGTGCCGGGCACGCGCACCAGTTGATTGATCGGCACGCTCTCGGGATGTTGCGGCAGATTCGCTAGCGTCACCAGCATCAGCGCGCGGTCGCGCTGCGATTCGCCCATGCCGACGATGCCGCCGCAGCAGACGTTGATCCCGGCATCGCGCACCGCGCCCAGGGTGTCGAGCCGATCCTGGTAGCTGCGCGTGGAGATGATGCTGGAGTAGAACTCCTCGGAGGTATCCAGGTTGTGGTTGTAGTAGTCGAGACCCGCGCGCTTGAGTTCCTGCGCCTGGCCGGCATCGAGCATGCCGAGTGTGGCGCAGGTCTCCAGTCCCAGCGCCCGCACTTCCCGCACCATCTGCGAAATCTGCTCCAGGTCGCGCCGCTTGGGTGAGCGATACGCGGCGCCCATGCAGAAGCGCGTAGCGCCGGCCGCACGCGCGGCCCGTGCCCGTTCCACCACCTGCGCCACCGGCATCAGAGCCTCGACGCCGATGCCGGTGTCGTAGCGCACGCTCTGCGGACAGTAGGCGCAGTCCTCGGGGCAGGCGCCGGTCTTGATCGACAGCAAAGTGCTCATCTGCACGGTGTTGGGCGCATGCCAGGCGCGGTGCACGCGCTGCGCCTCGAAGATCAGATCGGCAAACGGCTGCGCAAATAATGCTTCCGCCTGCTCGAGCGACCAGTCGTGGCGGGGCGAGAGAGTTTGCATGACGGGCATATTCACGGCGCAATCCGGCCTTGTCAACCAAACAGGGCCCGCAAAGTAGACCAATGAATATTGTCAGCGGCCGGTGGCGTACTCGATGAGTATGCCGGCGAAGATCGCGAAGCCGACGTAGCTGTTATTCTGAAACGCCTGCAGGCAGGCCAGGCGTTCGCGCTTGCGGATCAGCCACTGCTGCCAGACAAACAGGGCGGCCGCCACGCCCAGGCCGCCGTAGTAACCGGCGTCGAATTGCAGCGTGCGTCCCACCAGCAGCAGCGACAGCAGCATCATGCACTGCATGGCCGCGATCATCAGCCGGTCCATGTCGCCGAACAGGATGGCGCTCGACTGCACTCCCACGCGCAGATCGTCATCGCGATCAACCATGGCGTACTCGGTATCGTAGACACCGGCCCACAGCACGGCGGCGATCAGCAGCAGCCAGCCCACGCGTGACACCAAGCCGAGCGTGGCCGCGAATGCCATGGGTACGGCCCAGCCGAAACACAGTCCGAGATATAACTGCGGCAGCGGAAAGAAGCGCTTGAGCAGCGGATAGGAAATAGTGAGCGCCGCGCCGACGAACGCCAGCTTCAGGCTCAGGGCATTGAGCTGCAAGGCCAGCAGCAGCGCCAGCACCAACAGAGCTGTGAACAGTGTCAGCGCCTCGTACGGCGAAATCACACGCGCGGCCAGCGGCCGGGCGCGCGTGCGCCGCACGTGTGGATCGATGTTGCGGTCGGCCAGATCGTTGACGATGCAGCCGGCGCTGCGCATCACCACCGTGCCGGCGATGAAGATGGCCAGCAGGCGCCGCGGCGGATGACCAGCGGCGGCGATCCACAGCGCCCACAGCGTGGGCCATAGCAGCAGCCAGATGCCCACCGGTCGGTCCAGCCGTACCAGCTGCACGAATGCCAGCACACGCCGCGCCAGGCGCGATGGCCGCGGATCGGGCTGCTCCCCGGGCAGCGGCAGGTCAGCCGACGCGTCCATATTGCTCGCGCTCGCCGATCCAGCGCAGGCGCAGCGCCGCCACACATTGCGGGTCGCTTGCCATCATGTGGGACGCCGCGCTTCGCACCTCGCCCAGCAAATCCGCGTCGCGCGACAGATCGGCGATGCGCAGCTGCGCCAGCCCGGTCTGGCGCCGGCCCAGCAGTTCGCCCGGCCCACGCAGCTCCAGGTCGCGGTTGGCAATGCGAAAGCCGTCGCTGGTGTCGCGGATCGTCCCCAGGCGCGCCCGTGCCATCGGCGACAGCGGCGCACGGTACAGCAGCACGCAACTGCTCTCGTGCACACCGCGGCCGACGCGGCCGCGCAGCTGGTGCAGTTGCGCCAGTCCCATGCGCTCGGCGTTCTCGATCACCATGAGGCTGGCATTGGGCACGTCGACGCCGACCTCGATCACCGTGGTGGCGACCAGCAATTGCGTATCGCCGGCGACGAAGCGCTGCATGATCAGGTCTTTCTGCCTGGATGGCATGCGTCCGTGCAGTAGTTCCACGCGCCGCGCCGGCAGTGCCTCGGTCAGCGCCAGCGCGGTTTCCTCGGCGGCCTGCGCATTGAGTTCCTCGGACTCGGCGATCAGCGGACATACCCAGTAGGTTTGACGGCCGGCGCGGCAGGCCTCATCGATGCGGGCCACGATCTGCGGCCGCTTCTGCTCCGGCAGCACGACGGTGCGCACGCTGGTGCGTCCGGGCGGCAGCTCATCGACGATCGACACGTCGAGATCCGCATACACCGTCATGGCCAGGGTGCGCGGTATGGGCGTGGCGCTCATGATCAGTTGATGCGGTATGCGTGCGGCGCCGTGGCTGCCCTTGGCGGCCAGCTGCAGGCGCTGCTGCACGCCGAACCGATGCTGCTCATCAATGATGGCCAGCGTCAGATTCTGGAACTGCACGTCGCTCTGGAACAGCGCGTGCGTGCCCACGCACAGCCGCGCCTGACCGGTGGCGGCCGCACGCAGCGCCGCCTGGCGCGTGCGCGCGCTCTGCGAGCCAGTCAGCAGGCTGACCGTGATGCCTAACGGCTGGAACCACGCGGATAGCGAGCGCGCATGCTGTTCGGCCAGCAACTCGGTGGGCGCCATGAACGCCGCCTGGCCGCCGCTGCCGATGGCGCGCGCGGCCGCCGCCGCCGCGATCACGGTCTTGCCGCACCCCACATCGCCTTGTACCAATCGCGCCATGGGCTCGGGCGTGCGCAGGTCGTGATCGACTTCGCGCAGTACCCGCTGCTGCGCGGCCGTAAGCTGGAACGGCAGTGAGGCCAGCAGCCGCGCCTCGAAACCCTCGGGATCAGGCAATGGGGTCGCCGGGTCGCGGCGCGAGCGCCGGCGCAGCTCCATCAATGACAGGTGATGCGCCAGCAGCTCTTCGAACGCCAGCCGGCGCTGCGCCGGATGCCGCCCCGAGGCCAGTTCCTCGAGCGAGGCGCCCACCGGCGGCCGATGCATGAACTCCAGCGCCGAACGCAGGCACGGCAGACCCAGACGCTCCAGCAGGCTCTCGGGCAGCAACTCGACCACGCCCTGGGCATCGAGAGCCCGCAGCGCGCGATCCACCAGCATGCGCAAACGGCCCTGGGTCAGGCCTTCGGTTGCAGGGTATATCGGTGTCAGGGTCTGTGGCAGCGGCTCACTCAACGCCGTGATGTGGCGATATTCCGGATGCACCAGCTCCAGGCCGAACGGCCCGCGCCGCAATTCGCCATGGCAGCGCAGACGTGCGCCGCGCGCCATCGCCTGCCGCTGAGCATTGGAAAAATAGAAGAATCGCAGCGTCAGCGAGCCGGAGCCGTCGGCCAGACGTACCAGCAACTGGCGCCGCCGGCGAAATACCACTTCGGCCAGCAGTACTTCCCCTTCGACCACCGCATGCATGCCGTCCTGCAGTGAGCCCATGGGCTGCACGTGCGTGCGATCCTCGTAGCGCAACGGCAGCACGAACAGTATGTCACCGGGTTGTTCGATGCCCAGGCGCGCCAGCCGTGCGCGCAGTGATGGCGCGGGAGCGCGGTCCGCTTCCGGGCGCGGCCGCGCTGCCGGACGCGTCACGCGAGGCTCAGTACGCACTCCACCTCTACTCGGGCACCGCGCGGCAGTGCGGCCACACCGATGGCGGCGCGCGCAGGGTACGGCTCGCTGAAGTAGCCGGCCATGATCTCGTTGACCTTGGCGAAGTGCGACAGATCGGTCAGGAATACGCTGAGCTTCACCACGCTGGCGAGCGAGCCGCCCGCGGCCTGGGCGATCGCCTTGAGATTGTCGAAAGCCCGCCGGATTTCGGCCTCGATGTCGCCGCTCACCAGCGCGCCGCTGACTGGATCGAGCGGAATCTGCCCGGACACATACACCGTGTCGCCCACGCGTACGGCCTGCGAATACGGGCCGATGGCCTTGGGAGCGTCTGCGGTCTGGATGATCTGACGTTTCATGGATTACTCGCTGCGGTCGGTCGAATCGGCGGCATCGTCGTGGTGCGTGGGTCGGTGACTGTTGCTGGCCAGGGCGCGCACCACGCGCAGCACATCGGGCATGCGGCGCACCACGCGCATGATACGCGCCAATTGCACGCGGTCGGCCACCTCGACGATGAAGACGATGACCTGGGTTTCGGCATCACGCTGCTCGATCGAGACGTGATTGACGTTGGTTTGAGTGCCGGCGATGGCGGCCGACAATGCCGCCAGCATGCCCATGCGGTTGACGATGTCGATGCGGATTTCCGCCAGGAACAGCCGTCCCGGTTTGTGCTGCCAGGTGACCGGCAGCCACTTCTCCGGCTGCTTGCGGTAATCCTCGACGTTGGCGCAGGTCTCGCGGTGCACGACGATGCCGCGCCCGGTGCTCAGGAAGGCGAAGATCGGATCGTTGGGAATCGGGTAACAGCAATGCGCATAACTGACCAGCAGTCCTTCGGTTCCCGCTACCGCCAGCGGCGAGGTGGTGTTGGTGATTGCATCGATGCGCTCGACCGGCAATAGCCGCCGCGCCACCAGCGGCGCCAGGCGTTCGCCCATTCCAATTTTCTCGTACAGCGCGTCGGCGTCCTTGAGCGCGAACTCCACCAGCGCCGAGGTCAGCGCTTCGGGTGAGACCGCCGTGAGCTTGATATCGAATTCGGCCAAGGCCTGCGCCAGCAGCCGGCGCCCGAGCTCCACCGCTTCGCTGCGATGCAGACTCTTGAGATAGTGCCGCACCGCGGAGCGCGCCTTGGCGGTCACCACGAAATTGACCCACGAAGGATTGGGCTTGGCCCCCTTGGCGGTGATGATCTGGACGGTCTGGCCATTGCGCAGCACCGCGCGCAAAGGCGTCAGGCGGCGATCGATCTTGGCGGCCACGCAACGATTACCGATATCGGTATGCACCGCGTAGGCAAAGTCGACCACGGTGGCGCCGCGCGGCAAGCGCAGAATTTCGCCGCGCGGTGTGAAGACGTAGACCTTGTCGGGGAACAGGTCGACCTTGACACTTTCGATGAACTCCTCGGAGTTGCCGCCGACTTCCATCTCCACCAGGTTCGAGAGCCATTTGCGCGCACGCTCCTGCTGCGCCGAGCCCTCGTGTTCTTCGTTCTTGTATTTCCAGTGCGCGGCGATGCCCGATTCGGCGATCTGGTCCATGTCCACGGTGCGGATCTGCACCTCGATCGGTACGCCGTTGGGTCCGAACAGCGTGGTGTGCAGCGACTGATAGCCATTGACGCGCGGTATCGCCACGTAGTCCTTGAAACGGCCGGGCATGGGCTTGTAGACGCTGTGCACCACGCCGAGCGCGCGATAGCTGGTATCGACCGAATCGACGATCACGCGCAGGCCGTAGACATCGACGATCTCGGCGAGTGTGGCGCGCTTGCGCTGCATCTTGCGATAGATGCTATAGAGATGTTTTTCGCGCGCCTCGACATGACCCTGCAGGCCGGCCTTCTTCAGCGCCGCTTCCAGCTGGGTGCGAATCTTCCCCAGGAATTCCTTCTGGTTGCCGCGCGCGCGCTTGAGTGCCCGCTCGATCACGCGATGGCGCTGGGGATAGAGGGTGCTAAAGCCCAGGTCCTCGAGCTCGAGCTTCATGGAGTACAGCCCGAGCCGTTCGGCCACCGGCGCGTATATGTCGAGCGTCTCGCGTGCGATCTGGCGGCGCTTGGCCGGTGCCAGGTGCTCGATGGTGCGCAGGTTGTGGGTGCGGTCGGCCAGCTTCACCAAGATCACGCGCAGATCGCGCACCATCGCCAGCAGCATTTTGCGGAAATTCTCCGCCTGCGCCTCCTCGCGATTCTTGAAGCGGATCTGATCGAGCTTGGTGACACCATCGACGATCTCGGCGACGTCGTTGCCGAAGCGCTGCGCGATATCGGACTTGGCGATCGGCGTGTCTTCGATGACGTCGTGCAGGATGGCGCCGACGATGGTGTCCGCATCCAGGTGCAGATCGGCAAGGATGACTGCGGCCGCCACCGGGTGGGTAATGTAGGGCTCGCCGGAAACGCGTCGCTGCCCCTGATGCGCCGCGGCTCCAAACTCGGTCGCGGTGCGGATGCGCTCGACCTGTTCGGGCGGCAGGTAGGTGGCGACCTTGGCTAGCAGGTCCTTGACGCCCGGTGGGGTGCGCTTCGCACCGGGCAGCAACCCCAAGAGCGAAGACGCATAGTCCACGGCCGCCTCGGAGACTGACCTCGAGTCTTTCGTATCCTTACTAGAGCTCGCGCTCGATCAGGCCGAACTGCGGCGCACGGAACGTGGCTTCGTTATCGGCGTCGGGTACCAGCGCATCCTGGCGCGGCTCGGGTTCCTTCAACATTTCCGGCGTGATGTTGCCGGCTGCAATCTCGCGCAATGCCAGGACCGTGGATTTGTCGTTCTCGATTGGAACCGTGGGCTCGGCGCCATTGGCCAGGCGCCGGGCGCGCTGACTGGCCAGCAATACCAGTTGGAACAGGTTATCAACATTCTGCAGGCAGTCTTCGACGGTCACTCGGGCCATGGCTATGAATTTCCTGAAAAAATACCGGGATTGCCGTTCGAGTGTACTGCATCGGCGCATGGCTGCGCCAGCGCGCGAACGCGCCGGCGAATCTCAGTCCAGCAAGGTATGGATGAGCTGGCTGACCTGGGGGCGATCGGCGCTCAGTTCGTGGCCGCCGCCGTCCAGGATGGTGCCCAGGTCCAGTTTCGCCTGTTCGAAGTGATCGTTGACCACCAGGAAGTCGAATTCGGCGTAGTGCGACATATCGGCCGCCGCGTCGGCCAGGCGGCGGGCGATGGTCTCGGGGCTGTCGGTGCGCCGCTCGCGCAGGCGCTGCTCGAGCGCCGCCCGCGAGGGCGGCAGGATAAAGATGCTCTTGCAGGCGGGCATGGCGCTGCGCACCTGCCGCGCTCCCTGCCAATCGATCTCCAGCAGAATGTCCTTGCCGGCGGCGAGCTTTTCCTCGATCTGCGCGCGCCCGGTGCCGTAGGAATTGCCGAACACGCGCGCGTACTCGAGAAACGCGCGCTCATCGATCAGCTTCTGGAACCGTTCCGGCGTGACGAAAAAATAATCGCGGCCCTCGAGCTCCTGCGCGCGCGGCTCGCGCGTGGTGTGCGAGACCGATACCAGGAGATTCGGCCGCGCGTCGAGCATCGCTCGTACCAGGCTGGTCTTGCCGGCCCCGGATGGCGCGGAAATGACGAATAGTTTTCTCAAGAGCGGACCCGTATGGAGCGGCGAAGCATGATGCCATGCGACCGCGCGCCGCGCGCTATCGTTACATTGAGGCCGACACGGCGTATGGTTCCAACCGTTGATCGGCAATTGGTGAGACTTAGCGTGGTATGCGCTGTCGTTGGAAGGCGACACTGCCCAATGCGGTCGAGGCCGATGTAAAACTGGATCATTCCTGCTGCTCAGCTGCGGCTTGGGGGGCATATGAGCGTGGATCCAAGTGAATCGATAAGCGAGGCCTGGACGCGCTGGCAAGGGCACGTCATCCACGACCTGCTGCCCTTAGATCGCTGTCTGGGTTATTCCGATCACAGCGGCGTCTTCCTGACGAGGTCCGCGGCGCCAGATTCTTCGGAAGTCGCGGTCAAGCTCGTTGCCACCGATCGCGCCCTGGCGGAATCACAGCTGCCGCGATGGAAAAGGGCTGGCGGCCTCGTCCATCCCCACTTGCTTGGATTGTTGCAGTGGGGCGGCTGCCAGCTGGATGGCCTGCCCCATCTATATGTAGCCATGGAGTACGCCGATCAAACCCTGGCGCAACTATTGCGGGACCGCGCCCTGACGGATGACGAGGCGTGGGAAATGTTGCGGCCGACCCTGGACGCACTCGCGTTCCTGCACGGCCAGCACCTGGTCCATGGCCAGTTGAAGCCCGCGAATATTCTGGTGGTCGGCGACCAGCTGAAGCTGGCAAGCGACACCATCCGTCGCGTCGGCGAAGACGTGATCGGTACTAAAGTGCCGACGGTATACGATCCGCCGGAAGCGCGGAACGGAAGCGCTACCACGGCCGGGGATATCTGGGCGCTCGGCGTCTGTCTGTTCGAAGCGCTGACGCGCCGTCCGCCTTCGGGCTGGAGCGAACGCAGCGAGGCCGTCGCGGCGCCGGCCAGTTTCCCGCCGTCTATTCGGGACATCGTGGGCCGCTGTCTGAACCCCAGTCCGCAGAATCGCCCCAGCATCACGGAACTCGTGGCCTGGGCTGGCGGGTCGCCGGCTGAGTCTGTGCCTGAGGCGATCGCTGAGCCCGCGGTGATTGCACCGTTGCAACCGACGCCACCCGAGCCGCCGCCGCTGCGGATTACGCCTGCGGCGCCGCCACCCGAAGCGGCGCGACCCGCACCGCCCGTGGCGCGATCCCAGAATCCGCGAGGTTTGCTGTACGCGGTTGTTGCAGTGGCGCTGGTTGTCGCGCTGACTTGGATGGGAGTGCGCGCGATCCGATCGCATCGCGCCGGCGCAGCGCCAGCCGTGTCCGAAGGTTCACTGGCACCTGATCCGAGCGCCGGCGCAGCGGCGGCGGAGGCAGCGGAGCCTGTCTCTACAGCGTTGCCGCCCAAGCCGGCGAGCGAAGCCGCGCCGTCATCGGCGCTGCACGAGGTGATCCCGGAGGTTTCCGAGAGCGCCCGTCGAACCATCATCGGACACATCAAAGTGTGGGTGCGAGTCATCGTCGCCCAGGACGGTTCGGTATTGGCCGCCACCGCGGATCGAGGCGGTCCGAGCAAGTATTTCCAGCGACTCGCCATAGAGGCGGCCAGGAAGTGGAAATTTCCGCCGGTCGATACGCATTCCCAACGCGTGATGCAGATCCACTTCGACTTCAGTCGCGACGCAACCACGGGGCAGGCCGCCACAGTGCAGTAATGCCCCCGGAAAGATGGCATTTATGTAATCGCGTCCGGCCGTCCACGCCGCAGATTCTGGCTCTCTTGTACTCAGTCCGTTGAGAAAGTTTACTAAAAGGCGCGCCCATCTCAGGCGACGCGGTTTCATTTGGCTGGTCATTAGACTTCTGGACGCGACTAAAACGGGTGTCAGGTCGGCCTGGCACAGGGCGCACCGTGAAAGCCTCAACGATCGAGGCTATAGATCAGCGATGCTCCGGATTCCTGGGCGTAGGATTCGGAAAACAGGCGTTTGATCAGTGCGTCCCGTTCCTCGTCCGGGAGCTTCTGGAACCATGACTTCACTTTCCCTGTCAGGCCTTTGAGTTTCGACGGACGTGACTTCTCCTTCTGGAGAAGCGCGATGAGCCGCGAGAACGAATCGCCCGTTCCTGACGGCCGCAAGGGAAATGCGTCCTTGAGGGTGATAACCCGGCGGCATGCGTGCCCGGAGGACGCGAGGTGCCGCACGAGCGGATCGAATCCTGCGTCCCTGGAAAGAATCACGCATTCGGACTTTGGACTCTGAGTCAGTTGCCGTCCGAGATAGAACGCGATGTGAAAGTCGAGCGCGTTCGTTCCCTGCCCAGAGATCTTGATCCATTTCAGGCGGGCTCCCAACGGCTGCGCCTGCACGACGAGTTCCTCCGGCAGCTTTTTCTGCGTGACGCCGTAGAAGATCATCACATGCGCGCTTGCTGGAACCATCGTCAGATCCAGCTTCTGGACGTTCTCCAGATCCACGAACAGAACCTGTTCGATAACCAATGTCGTTCTCCGATGTTTCCTGCGTCGCATTCATCAACAGCGCTGTTTACCGGCGCTGTCCCTATAGGATGACTCTTTACTTCTCGTTTACTAGACGTGCGGAATGCACGTGACTCGTATCATTGCCCAGCCGAAGGCGATTGTCTGTCCAGGAAGATCAATGAGGAAACTGCCAGTAAAGTTCTCGGCCATGTCGAGATGCTTTCCTTTCAGGCTTCCCTTCTGATTCCTACACGATTGGAGTTTCTGCCACGGATTCCGCGCCGCGTCTTCAGAATCTAAGAAGAAGCAGGAAATCAATCGGTTCCATTGGGGTTGAGCCGACGCACTTTTTTGGCATCGGCCTTTACTTTGTCCCGGCGTGAAATCACCACACTCGATAAGGGTCGGGCCGCCGCCGTTGGGAGGACGTATCCATAGGTCGGCCTGCTCTGGTCCTGGAATCCCACTGCCGTACCCGTCACTTTGTCCTGGAGGAGTTGAGCGACCGACCACGCGAGTCGTTCTGCATCGGTTACGGAATTCTTGGCGGACATCCCCGGAAGTGC
>DASXLF010000428.1:0-1829 GCA_036496405.1 Steroidobacteraceae bacterium
CTTGTACGTCAGCACCATCCACAGTCCGGTGCCCCATGCTGCGGTGAGTTGGCCGAGTTTAGGCATGGGAGAACACTACCGGGTCCGCTGCTGCGCAACCATCGCGGGTGTGACCCGGCCATCCTTGTTGCCGAATTGCGCGATGACATAGTTGGCCAGTGCTGCCACTTCGGTGTCTGTGTAGGCCTTGCCGAATGCCGGCATGTAGATCCCGCTGTCGCGCACCCGCATGTCCACACCTTGCAGGATCATCTGCGTCACGTTGGCACCTTCGGGGTCGTTCACGCTGCGCGCGCCGAGCAACGAGGCATAGGGTGTCTGCCGACCCTCCCCATTCCATTGATGGCAACTCGCGCACGCCGCCGCAAACAGCTTCAACCCCTGCTCGTGCCCCTCGGCGGTGTTGCGCGCCGGCGCCGCGGCGCTCGATGCCATGGCCCATTGCGCCTTCGCATCGACGGTGACCGGGTCCTTGCCTTCCCGCGCCGGCACGCTGCGCAACCAGGTGACGAGCGCAGCCGTGTCCTCGGGCTTCATGTATTGCAGGCTGTGCTCGACCGCTTCGCCCATCGGACCGCCCGCGGTGCCGCGCCCGTCGGCACGGCCGGTCGACAGGTAGCTCGCGAGCTCGCTGTCGCTCCACGCGCCAATGCCCGACTTCGGGTCGGACGTGATGTTCCAGGCACGCCAGCCTTGTAGCGATTCGCCGGCCAGGTCGTTGTGCATTTCCATCGCAAAGGCCAGGTTGCGCGGCGTGTGGCACTCGGCGCAATGCCCGAGCGCCGTGGCGAGGTAGGCGCCGCTGTTCCATTCGGCCGGCTTCGCAGGGTCGGCCTTGAAGCGCTCACTCTTGAAAAACACAGCGTTCCAGAAACCCATGGCCCATCGCTGGTTGAACGGAAAACCCAGGTCGGGCTCCTTGTTCGGCGCGCTCACCTTCGGCAGGCTGAACAGGTAGGCCTTGATCGCCAGCACGTCGCTGCGGCTGAGTTGCGTGTACGAGGTATATGGAAATGCGGGGTACAGGCGCTTGCCGTCACTGCGCACGCCATCGTGCACGGCACGCACGAACTGGTCGTCGGTCCAGCGGCCGATGCCGCTGTCGGGGTCCGCCGTGATGTTTGATGAATAGATGGTGCCGAACGGCAGCACGAAGGGCACGCCGCCAGCAAACGGCTCCCCTTTGCCGGCCACGGTATGGCAGGCGATGCAGTCCGCCGCCTTCGTCAGGTACTCGCCGCGCACCAGCGCCGGGGCCCCGGCCGGCGCGCCTGCCAGCGAGGGCGACTGTCCTTCCGATGGATCGGTGCGGTTGAGAAAGAAGTAGAGCCCGGCGCCGACAACCACCAGCACGACGATCAGCATCGACAGCCGCTTCATGCCCGGCTCCCGTCGATGTCGTTGCGCGCGTCAGCGACCTTCTTCTTCAACGCGTCCTTGTCCTGCACCAGCAGAGCGCGCTTGACCGGCAGATCGCGCAAGCGCACGCCGGTAGCGGCGAAGATCGCGTTCGACAACGCCGGCGCGGCGATCGCGGTGCCCACCTCGCCGAGTCCCCCGGGATCCGCCGTGCTCTTGACGGCATGGACCTCGACGGTCGGTGCTTCGTTGATCCGCAGCGTCCGGTAGTCGTGGAAGTTGCTCTGCTGGATCGCGCCATTCTCGATCGTGATCTCGTTGTAGAGCGCAGCGCTCAGGCCGAACAGCAGGCCGCCCTGCACCTGCGCCTCGACCTGGTTGGCGTTGACCGCGATGCCGCAGTCGAGCGCCACCACGGCCCGCCGCATGCGCACCTCGCCCTGCGGCGTGACCTCGACCTCGAGCATGGC
>DASXLF010000429.1:0-1580 GCA_036496405.1 Steroidobacteraceae bacterium
TCCCCCCGATCGGACGCCAGTGGACACCATTGCATTCATCCTCCTCTACGGGTTGTCGTACGGCCTCGTCCTGTGCCTCATCGCACTCGGCCTTGTCGTCACCATGGGCCTGATGCGGGTCGTCAACCTCGCGCATGGCGCCTTTGCCGCCATTGGTGGGTATTTGGCGATCAGCCTGATGCAGCGGCAGGGCTGGCCGTATGCGGTCGCGGTGCCTGCGGCGGTGCTCGCGGTAGCGGCGTTCGGCGTCGCTGCCGAGCGCCTGCTCTATGTGCATCTGTACAAGCGCAGCGACCTCGATCAGGTGCTGGTGACCATCGGCTTCAACTTTGTCGTCATCGCATTGCTGACGATGTGGTTCGGACCGAACGTCACGCCCCTCGACCTTCCGGCATACCTCAAGGGCAACATCGATCTCGGGATTCGCGAGTTCGAGGTGTACCGGGTCGTCTCGGCTGTCATTTGCCTGGTGATCATCGGCGCGCTGTGGTGGGTGTTCGAGCGCACCAGCACCGGCGCACGGCTTCGTGCCGCGGTGGACAACCGCGGCATGGCCCAGGCCATGGGCATGAACGTACCGTTGCTCTTCTCGGCGATCTTCGCGCTGGGGTGCGGCCTCGCCGCGCTTGGCGGAATCCTGGCGGCGCCCATGTTGCCGATGGAGCCGATGTGGCCGCTCAAGCACCTGGTGCTGGTACTGGTGATCGTGGCGCTTGCCGGCCACGGCCAAGTGACGGCCTCGGTCGCCGTCGCCGTGATCGTCGGCCTTGTCGAGACGGCCGGCCGCTACCTCTTCCCGCAGTCCGGCGCCTTTCTCATCTACCTGCTTCTCATCGGGCTGATCGTGTGGCGGCCCGACGGCCTGCTCGCCCGTGCCCGGACGGCCTGAAACCATGAACGCTGTTCCACGTCATTCCATCCTCGGCCGTCATCAGTGGCGCGCTGGAGAGTTCCTCTGGCTGGCCGTCGCGGTGGCGTGCTATTTCCTGTTTCCGCAATACCTGTCGCTCGGTACCTCGGTGCTGGTCATGGTGCTGCTGGTGCTGTCGTACGACTTGTTGCTGGGATTTTCCGGTGTGCTTTCCTTTGGCCACGCGGTCTTCTTCGGGCTCGGTGCCTTTACTGCAGGCTGGCTCTCCCTGGCAGGGTGGACGGAGCCTGTCAGCGTGGTGCTAGTGGCCGGGATTGCAGCGGCCGTGCTGGCGGCGCTGGTGGGCCCCTTTCTGTTGCGGCTGACCGGCCTGCCTTTGCTGATGGTCACGCTGGCGCTCGGCGTGCTGGTGTTCGAGGCGGCCCACAAGGCCACGAACATCACGGGTGGCGACGATGGTCTGGCGGGCATCCAGTTCGCACCCATCCTGGGGTGGTTCGAATGGGGGCTGGGTGGCAGCACGGCCTACTTGTACGTGCTGGCCTGGCTGGTCGTGGTGTTCGTGCTGCTCAAGCGGGTTGTCGCCTCGCCTTTCGGAGTGATGCTGCAAGGCGTGCGCGAGAACCCGGCGCGCATGCGGCTGATCGGCAACCGTGTGTTGCCGCACCTCACCTTGGCCTACACGATCAGCGCCGCTGCGGCTGGCGTT
>DASXLF010000430.1:0-2216 GCA_036496405.1 Steroidobacteraceae bacterium
TGCGCGCTTTTCCCACTCGTCGTGAAATACCGGCTCGTTGGGCTCCGGCTTGACCGGGCCATGGCCGTGCGTGCCACCGAGATCCTGACCGCCGTTCACTTCGCGATATCCTTCGGAGTTTTCGGCACGCCCGTGCCGATCATGGAATCGCGCGTGACGAGGTCGGCGAGTCTATCTTCGCTCCAGCCGTCCGTGCCGGCAGGTCGCATCGGCACCACGAGGTAGCGGATTTCGG
This sequence comes from Steroidobacteraceae bacterium, assembly GCA_036496405.1. Lineage (GTDB taxonomy): Bacteria > Pseudomonadota > Gammaproteobacteria > Steroidobacterales > Steroidobacteraceae > FEN-1191. The sequence goes on from DASXLF010000430.1 coordinate 236, forward strand.
CCGTCGAATCCCAGATGCGGATTTCGGTGTCTTTCGGCAGCGCCACACCGAAATCAGTCAGCACGCCGCGCGGATCGGAAACCGCGCGCGAGCGGTAGGGTGCCGATTTGTACCACACCGGTGGAAGCCCCAGCACCGGCCACGGGTAGCAGGAGCACAGCGTGCACACGACCATATTGTGCAGCTTCGGCGTATTCTCCAGCGCGACGATGTGCTCGCCCTGACGGCCGGCATAGCCGAGTTCAGCGATGGCCGGTGTCGCTTCCTTGAGGAGACGCGCGCGATAGGTCGGATCGGCCCAGGCCTTGGCGATCACGCGGGCGCCGTTACGCGGGCCGACTTTCTTTTCGTAGGTCTCGATCAACAGATCAAGCGAAGCCGGATCGACATAGCCTTTTTCGGTGAGCACGGTTTCCAGCGCGCGCACGCGTAATTGGGTTTCCGAGAGCTCGGAATGGTCGTGATCGTGATGATGGTGGTCGTGGTCGTGCCCGGACATGACCCCACTATAAGCAAAAGGCCCGCCTTTGTGCCATCATTGGCGCTATGAGTTTTGCGCATATGACCGCATTCGCCGACCGCATTGACCGCCTGACAGCGGCGATCGGCCGCGCCGTCGCCTGGCTGGTGCTGGCGGTCGTGCTGCTGCAATTCGCGCTGGTTGTGGCGCGTTACCTCTTCGGAATCGGGTCGATCTGGCTCACTGAGACCGTGATCTATGGTCACGGGGCGGTCTTCATGCTGGCGGCGGCATGGACACTGCAGCGCGGCGGCCATGTGCGGGTCGATATTTTCTATGCGGATGCATCGGCGCGCACGAAAGCATTGATCGATCTCGCCGGCAGCACGCTGTTGCTGCTGCCGTTTGCGTTCGTGCTGTTCCTGCTGTCGGTGCCATACGCCGGACGCTCCTGGGCAATCCTCGAGCACTCGCAGGAGGCGAGCGGGCTGCCACTCATTTTTGTGCTCAAGACGCCGATCCCGCTATTTGCGCTGCTGATGGCCTTGCAAGGCACCGCGCAGGCGATGCGCGCGGCGGCTGCGCTGGCGAGGGCGCGCTGATGTTGCTCACCGAAACACTCGCGATCCTGATGGTGGCGGCAGTCATCGTCGCGCTGATGGCTGGCTATCCGGTTGCGCTGACGCTCGCCGGCGTGTCGCTGGTATTCGCTTTGCTCGGCGATGTAACGGGCGTGATGAGTCTCGGCATCCTCGGTGCGCTGCCGCAGCGCATCTTTGGCGTCATGACGAACGAAGTGCTGCTGGCGATTCCGCTGTTCATCTTCATGGGTGTGATGTTGGAGCGTTCGCGCATCGCTGAGGATTTGCTCGAGACGATGGGACGCCTGTTCGGCACCTTGCGCGGCGGGCTGGGCATTTCGGCGGTGATTGTCGGCACGCTGCTGGCCGCCGCCAAAGGCGTCGTCGGCGCCACCACGGTGACGATGGGCCTGATCATGCTGCCGGTCATGCTGCGTTTCGGCTATGACCCCCGACTTGCCGCTGGAACGGTGGCCGCGACCGCAACGCTGGCGCAGATATTCCCGCCGGCAACGGTGCTGGTTCTGCTCGGTGACCAGCTCGGGAATGCCTTTCAGGCAGCGCAGCTCTCCAAAGGCATATTCTCGCCGCGCTCCCTCACGGTCAGCGACCTGTTTGCCGGCGCGCTGCTGCCGGCCTTCGCGCTGGTCGGGCTGTATTTGCTCTTCCTGATCGCGGTCGCGATTCTGTGGCCAAAGGCTTCGCCCGCGCTGCCGCCGGACCCGAAGGCGCCGCGTGGCTTTGCGCTGGCGCGCCGCCTCGCGGAGGTGCTGGTGGCGCCGCTGGCGCTGATTGCCGCCGTGCTCGGCTCTATCCTTGGCGGCATCGCGACACCGACCGAGGCGGCGTCGATCGGCGCCGTCGGCGCGATTTTACTGGCGGCGCGCAAGGCCTCTCTCGCGCCGCTTCTGCGGCCGGTCTGTGAGACGACCACGCAGAT
>DASXLF010000431.1:0-2109 GCA_036496405.1 Steroidobacteraceae bacterium
TACGTGAATCAGCCCGGGCTGCTGGCATTCTTTCGATTTTCGATCACCGGCGATGCTGGCTTTCTGGCGGTGTTCGCGACCTTCGATAAAGACGGCACTCGCGACAGCCGCGTGGGCGAGGACTTGTCACCGGAGCGCAGCGCGGCGCTGGTGCGTGCGGCGCTGGGTGTGGGCAGCGACTTTCCGGTGGCGATCGACGACATGCAGCGCTGGAGTGCGACTGCGGCCACGGCGACGGCGTTTCGGCACGGGCGCGTCTTTCTGGCGGGCGATGCCGCGCATCTGATGCCGCCCACCGGCGGCTTTGGCGGCAACACGGGCATCGCCGATGCGCACAACCTCGCCTGGAAACTGGCCATGGTGCTCAAGGGCACTGCCGGACCGGCGCTGCTGGACAGCTACCAGCCCGAGCGCCAGCCACAGTGCGAGCTGATCGTGGAGCAGGCCTATGCCCGCTACGTCAAGCGCGTGGATGCCTCCTTGCCGGCGAGCGATCTCCCACCATTGCTCGACGATGCGTCGATCGAGCTGGGATCGGTGTATCGCTCCGAGGCCATCATGAACGAGGAGCAGGGCGCCGCCGCGGCCTTGCTGGAAGATCCGCGGCAACCCAGCGGCCTACCGGGTACGCGCGTGCCGCATGTGACACTGCTGCGCAATGGGGTCGCGATCTCCACGCACGATCTGCCCGGCCATGGCTTCGTACTGCTGGCGGCAGTCGAGGGCCGAGATTGGATCGCGGCGGCCAGCGCGTTGTCGGCGGCGGGTATACCGCTGACGGCCTACCGGATCGGAGCCGGCGCCGATCTGAGCGACCCGGACGGCGTGTTCGAAAAGAGTGTCGGTATCGCAGCAGCGGGAGCGCTGCTGTTGCGGCCCGATGGAGTCATCGCCTGGCGCAGCGCCGGCGCGTCGACTGATGCGCGCGCGATGCTCGATGAGGTGATGCGACGGCTGACCTTCAGGGGCGGGCCGCGTTCAGAGTTTCAATCGAAGCGATAGGCTGTCATCCCGGTGTAGTGGCGGGTTGCGGCTGGCTTGCCGGCCGCAAGCGGAAGTCGTAATTCACCGTGTAGTAGGGCACGTCCATGCGCTCGCCGTTGGGCGCCACGCCCGGCAGATGCCGGTCGAACTGCGCCACCAGCGATTCCTTCATCCCGAACACCGCATCGGAGTCCAGGTATTCGCTGCCGGCGACGAACAGGTGTGTAGTCACGGGCAGGTGTCCGGCCGCGGAGACGATCATGTGGATGTGGCCCGGACGATTGGGATGGCGCCCCATCTTGCGCAGCATGGTGCCCACCGGCCCGTCGGTGGGCACCGGATAAAACGACGGCCTGATGGAGCGAAACCAGTAGCGGCCCTGGGCGTCGGTGCGGATCTTCCCGCGCGCCTTCATGCCGGTCTCTTCAGGCAGCTGCATGTCGTAGTAGCCTTCGCCGTTGCCCGACCAGATGTCGAGCTCCGCATTCTCCAGCGGCCGGCCATCGGCGCTGAGCACGCGCCCCGAATAAAACGTCGGCTCGCCCTTGACCCCTACGGCGAGGTTGCTGCCGCGGGGCAGATCGGGCGCATTCTCCCAATAGAAGGGACCGAGCACGGTGGATTCGGCGCTGCCGTGATCCGCCGGATGGTTCAGCGTAATGACCAGCACCGACACACCCAGGGTGTCGGACAGCAGGATGAGTTCCTGGCGCTTGTCGGTGCAGGTCTGGCCGGCCTGCGTGAGAAACTGGATGGCGGCGAGCCATTCCGGCTCGGTCAGTTTCACCTCGCGCACGAAGTCGTGCAGATGGCTGACCAGAGAAGTCATGAGCTGCGCGAACCGCGGATCGTCGCATGCGGCGAGCCTCGCGATCACCGCCTGGGTGATGCTCTTCTCATCGAACTCGCGCATGAGGTTCACATGGAGCAGTCCGGCTGCTCTCAGCGATAGGTGTTATTCGAGGTGTGATCCCCCGCCAGCCAGCGCTTCAGCGACTGGTGCGCGTCAGCACGCCGATCGCGGGAGATGTTCTCGGCGTCCGCATGGTCGCGGGTGAATTCCAGGATCAGCCCGTTGGGGTCCGTCACGTAGAGGGAGCGGCAGTACCCGTGCTCCAGCACAAA
>DASXLF010000432.1:0-27494 GCA_036496405.1 Steroidobacteraceae bacterium
ATATAACCCAGGTGCACGAGCGTCAGCAGGTAACGGCGCGCACCGGCCCGCGTCATCTCTGTGCGGCCGGAAACCTCCGACAGGGTCATCTGAAAATGATCCTGATCGAACGAACGCAGGACCGCCAGCCCATGCGCTACCGAACCCACGTAATCACGCGGGGCCGCAGGCTCTTGCGCTGCTTTATCCGCCTTAGCCATGCGTATCGCCATTTTTCCTGGATTTCGCATCAGAAGATCTCGAAGTACTCACGTTGCTCCCAGTCGGTGACTTCATCGGACAAGAAACGACTCAGCTCGAACTCCTTGATCCGGACCAAGTAGTCGACAAAGGCGCTTCCAAGCGTGCGCTTCAAGAGTGCACTGTTTCTGAATTCCGTCACAGCCTCAACCAGACTGCGTGGCAGCGACGGGCGTCCCATAGCATAGGGCGACTGTTCCGGGGGGCCCGGATCGATCCTCTCTTCGATTCCAGCCAACCCCGATACGACTTGTGATACGAAGTACAGGTAGGGGTTAGCCGCCGATTCGCCCACCCGATTTTCCACGTGAGAGACCGGATCACCTGGACCGCCGATCACACGCAGCATCGCCCCGCGGTTGTCGTGGCCCCATACCACGGCATTCGGGGCCAGCGAATGCGGGCGGTAGCGTTTGTAGCCGTTGATGGTGGGTGTGGAAAGCAAACAGGTGTCACGGGCATAGCGCAAGAGACCGCCGACGAAGTTCATGCCGAGCTCGGATAGGGGTCTTGAGCCCTGGCCGACGAAGGCGTTACTGCCGTCGGCGCGACTGAGCAACGACTGATGCAAATGCCAGCCGCTGGATAACGCCGCTGGCACAGCGGGTCGGCACATAAAGGTCGCCAACAGCCCGCGGCGCCGGCACACCTGTTTGATGGCACTGCGCGCCAGCACCACCATATCGGCCGCCTGCAACCCTGGCCGTGGATCGAAGGTCAGTTCGCACTGACTCGGTCCAAACTCGATTTCCAGTGAGCGCACCGGAATCTGCAGCGCCAGCAAGGCTTCGCGCAAGTCATCGAGAATCGGATCGATTTCGTCGTATCGGGATTCTGTGAGGTACTGGAAGCCTCGTGAAATGACGCTGACGGCGGGCGGCGGTCCTGGTTGAGCGCAGTCGGCGGGGCTGTGACGGGCATCTTCGATCCGGTAGATGTGGAATTCCAGTTCGATTCCGGCGAGCAGGTCATAGCCGGCGGCGCCCAGCCGCTCGAGTTGCCGAGCGCAAAGTTGGCGAGTCGCAAACGGCACCGGCTCGCCGGAACGAAAATAGGCATCGCACAGCATCCACGCCGAATGCGGCGCCCAGGGCAGAATGCGGAAGGTCGTGGGATCGGGGACCGCGACGAAGTCCGCGGCACCGCGGAGTGCCGCCAGGCCCAGAGCCGCGTCTTCGCTCCAAACCGACCAGGCAGTGCGATGCGACGTGTCCTTTAGCAACAACGTGCTGGTCAGGCCCCAGCCATTCTTGAATGCAGCCGGCAGTAGACCTGCGACGATAGTCTTGCCCCGAAGGATTCCGTGTTGATCGGCGAACGCCAGCCGGACGCTCTGGATGTTTTGCTCGCGTGCGCTGGCGATTGCGCGCTCGCAGGCCTCGTGTTGTTGCTCGGACCACACGGAAAAGCGTCTGACAAACCCATCGGCGCCCGGCAGTTTGGCCGAACTCTCGGGATGATTCATGGGATTAAGGGAGCATCCGTTTGATATGTGAACTATTGTTCGTACACCGACCGTAACAAAGTGCGGCTGCGCCGGCAACTGGAGTTGCCCCTGTGGCCGCACATACATTACCATAGCGAACAGTTGTTCGTATATTGAACTCGCTAGCGAGGCACCAGATGGCCAGCGAATCCCGCACGAAAAGCTCTGCCCTGGAGCACGTATGGTTCCACGTTACGCCGCCCAAGGCGTTGCGGGCGCCACTGGGCCTGACGGTTTTCGAGCGCGGAGAGGGCTGCTATCTGTTCGATGAGAACGGCACGCGCTATCTCGACGGCCTCTCCGGCGGGGCCTTCGTGACCAATATCGGGCATGGACGTGCAGCGGTCGCGGCCGCTTATGCCGAGCAGGCGGCAAAGCTCGCTTATGTGACCCCCTACAGCTTCGTAGCCAAACCCACCGTGGAGCTCGCTAACAAGCTGGTGCAGATGGCTCCGGGGAAAGTTCAGCGCGTCTTCTTCGGCTCCGGCGGCACTGACGCCGTCGAGGCCGCGCTGAAAGTGGCCAAGCAATATCACTGGCTGGGGGGCGAGCAGAAGCGCACCAAAGTAATCAGTCGCCGCGGCTCCTATCACGGCTCCTCTATGTACGCTATGAGCGTCAGCGGCGCGAGCCATGATTTCAACAGTCGGATTTTCGCGCCGCTCGTGCCCGGCTGCGTGCAGGTGCCCAACCACAACTGCTACCGCTGCGAGTACAAGCTCACCTATCCGGCGTGCGATGTCTTGTGTGTCGATATGATTGAGCGGCAGATCATCCACGAGGGACCGGAGACGGTCGCGGCGATCATCGCCGAGCCCATTCCCTCGGCCGCCTCGATCTACACACCCCCTGCCGAGTACCTGCCGCGCCTGCGCCAGATTGCCGACAAATATGGCATCGTCTTGATCATCGACGAGGTCATCAACGGCTTTGGGCGCACAGGCCGGATGTTCGCCTGCGAGCATTGGGGTATCCACGGTGACATCATGACCGTCGCCAAAGGACTGACCAGTGGCTACGCGCCCATGGGCGCCACGCTCGTCAGCGAGAAAATCGCGCAACGATTCGATGGGGCTCAAGGTCGCGAGTCAGGCTTGAATCACGTCATCAGCTTCGGCGGGCATGCGGCCTGCGCGGCCGCGGCACTGAAGAACATCGAAATTCTCGAGAACGAGCGTCTAGTCGAGAACGCCGCCGACATGGGTCAGTATCTGTTCGATGGGCTGCAGACTCTGCGCAAGTATCCGATCGTTGGCGATATTCGCGGTAAGGGCATGCTGGCCGCCATTGAGCTGGTCAAAGACACGCGCACGCGCACGCCCTTTGCCCCAGCTGAGCAGATGCCCCTGCGGGTGACCAACCATCTCCAGGAGCTCGGGCTGCTCGTCAGGACCTATCAGGTGCTCGAATTGGGACCGCCGCTCTGCGTGGGCCGCCCGGAGATCGAGGCCATCATAGATGCCTTGGACCGCACCATCGTGTGGTTCATGAATGAAACCGGCATCCACTAGTTACCTCAGATTCCGGAGACGTCGGGTGCAAACCAAGAAGACAGCGATCATCATCGGCGGCGGGGTCATCGGTTGCGGCATTGCGCTGGAGCTGCTGAAGCGCGGCTATCAGACCATCAACATAGACCGTAATGCCGAAGTGGGATTCGGCTCTACCGTGAGTTCCTGCGCCATCGTGCGCTTCTCGTACTCGACACTGGACTCGGTGAAGTTAGCCTTGGAGGGCTACCACTACTGGAAGAACTGGCCCCTCGTACTGGGCGTCGCCGATCCGCGTGGATATGCCCGCTTCATCCAGACCGGTCACCTGGTACTAAAGACCCGTGCCAGCGATCGCGCCGGGATGCTCGAGCTCTATCGCAAGGCCGGCGTGCGTTTCGAGGAGTGGAGCGTCGAGCAATTGCGAGAGCGCCTGCCGATCTATGACACCGCCTCGTTCTATCCTCCAAAGCCCATCGATGATCCTTCGTTCCTCGAGCCGCCTGAGAAGCAACTGGCTGGCGCCATCTACTGTCCGGACGGCGGCTACGTCAACGATCCGCAACTGGCCACGCATAATCTGCGCTGTTCGATCGAGGCGCGGCGCGGCCAATTTCTCCTCAAGCAGGAGGTCGTTGACATCCTCAGGCACAACGGTTGCGTGAGTGGCGTTCGCCTGGCGGACGGGCGGGAGCTGCAAGCCGACGTGGTGGTCAACGCCGCGGGCCCGCATTCCGTGGTCATCAACCGGATGGCCGGTGTGGAGCAATCCATGAAGGTCAGCACCCGTGCGCTGCGCCGCGAAGTGCACCATCTGCCATCACCAGCCGGATTTGACTTTAACGCCCGCGGTATCTGCACCTCCGACCCGGATCTGGGCATCTATTGGCGGCCTGAGACCGGAAACAAAATCAGCGTCGGCTCCGGCGATCCGCCCTGCGACCCCAAGACCTGGGTAGACGATCCAGGCGAATTCGACCGCGATATCCGCGAGAAACAGTGGCAGACGCAGGTCTATCGCCTTGGCCACCGGCTTCCGGAGCTTCCCATTCCGAACCAGGCTCAAGGCGTCGTCGACCTGTACGACGTATCTTCGGACTGGATTCCGATCTACGACAAATCGGCTCTGCCGGGCTTCTACATGGCCATTGGCAGCAGCGGTCACCAGTTCAAGAACGCCGGCGTCGCCGGCGCCCTGATGGCCGAATTGATCGACTACCAGGAGAGCGGCGGCGACCACGACGCGAAGCCGCTGCAATTCAAGGGCCGCTTCACTGGACTCACCATCGATACGGCTGAGTTTTCCCGCCTGCGCGAAATCAACCAGGCCAGCAGTTTCTCCGTGCGCGGCTAATTGGGGGCCCTGAATATGCAGATGACAATCGACGGTCGCCTGGCGGCGACGACAGCGGAATTTCCGATTATCAACCCGGCCACCGGTGCGGTCCTGGCGCATGCGCCGAATTGTTCCCTCGAACAACTCAATAGCGCCGTTGAGTGCGCTGCGCGCGCATTTACTTCCTGGCGTGATCGCCCGGTCGAGGAGCGCCGCCAGCTGCTGCGCCAATGCGCGGCCAGGATCCGCGCCAACCAGGCGGAGCTGGCCCGGATGCTGACGCAGGAGCAGGGCAAGCCCACGGTCACTGCCAATCGCGAAGTCGGCGGCTCGGCGAAGTGGCTGGAACACACGGCCGATCTCGACATACCGCGGCAGCTGATCGCCTTGGATGCGCAGCGTAATGCCGAGGTCACGCGTAAGCCCTACGGGGTGGTCGCAGGTATCGTCCCATGGAATTACCCTCTGATGTCGGCCTGCTGGAAGATCGGCCCCGCCGTGCTGGCCGGCAACACCATCGTCATCAAACCCTCCCCGTTCACCCCTTTGACAACCCTGCGCTTGGGAGAGCTGCTGCTCGACATTCTGCCTCCAGGGGTGTTGAACATCATCAGCGGCACTGACGAACTGGCACCGCGGCTTTCTTCCCATCCGGGCGTGCGCAAAGTCTCCTTCACCGGGTCCACCGCGACGGGACGCAAGGTCTTCAGTGCCGCCGCCGCGGATATCAAGGGCCTGACGCTTGAGTTGGGCGGCAACGACCCGGCCCTGGTGCTGCAAGACGTCGATCCCATCAAAGCCGCGGCGAGAATCTACGCCGCCGCGTTTGAGAATGCGGGGCAAGTATGCGCCGCCATCAAGCGCGTCTACGTACAGCGACCTGTGCATGATGCGCTGGTGAATGAGTTGGCGCGACTGGCACAGAACGCGGTGGTCGGCGACGGGCTCGATCCGCAGGTGACCATTGGGCCCGTGAGCACTCGACCGCAGTTTGAGCGAGTGCTGCAATTGATGCAGGACGCGCATCAGTGCGGCGGTCGGTTTGTGGCGGGCAAGCCGGAAGCGATGAAAGGACCGGGGTATTTCATCCGTCCCGCCATCGTCACGGGGCTCGATCATGAGGCGCGACTGGTAATGGAGGAACAATTCGGACCGGTGTTGCCGGTTCTGCCCTTCGACGAGATCGACCAGGCCATTGCGGCGGCCAACGCGACTCCCTACGGCTTATCCGCCTCTGTGTGGTCTGACAATGCCGCGGTCGCGCGTGCCATTGCTCCGCAAATCGACGCCGGCACGGTGTGGTTGAACCAGCATCTGAGCGTACTGCCGAGTCTGCCCACCGCCGGCGTGAAGCAATCGGGGCTTGGGGCGGAGAACGGTCCGTGGGGGCTGGAGAATTATCTGCAGATTCAGACCATCGCAGCGGCGGGCTGACATTGGACAAGCTGAATCCGGACGCTCGTGTCGCGCAACCGGCAGGCCACGGCCTCGAGTCTTCCCTACTGCCCGGTCGCATCGCCGACATGCCGCGACTCAATCTCGCGAATCTCCCCACGCCGCTCGACGACGCCCCGCACCTGAGCGCCGCTCTGGATGGCCCCCGCATTCTGTTCAAGCGCGACGACCTGACCGGTGTGGGCCTCGGCGGAAACAAGGTCAGAAAGCTCGAGTTCCTGATTGCGCGGGCGCTGCATGAGGGAGCTGATACCCTGGTCGCCTCGGGCGGCTTTCAATCGAATCTGGCGCGTATCGCCGTGGCCATGGCGAACCGCGTCGGCATGAGTACCGAACTCGTACTGGGCGGCGTGCCGGGGGAGCCGCGGCCGATCGTTGGGAATTTGCTGCTTGACTCTCTGCTCGGCGCGAACCTGACCTTCGTCGATACGCAGCCACGCTGGGACTTTGGCGACAGCATCGCGCGGGTCGCGGACGCGGTACGTGCACGGGGAGGGCACCCCTACGTCGTCCCTTTGGGCGGCTCGAGCGCCGAAGGCATTGCCAGTTATGTGTGCGCCACCCTTGAGTTGAAACAGCAACTGGCGGCGCTCGAGATCGAGCCGCAACATCTCATCGTGGGTGTCGGTTCGGGTGGCACGCACGTCGGACTGCTCCTGGGACAGATGAATCTTCAGACCAGCTATCGAGTCACCGGCATCAGCGTCAGCCGCGCGCGAGACTATTTGTTGTCGAAGATTCCGGAGGTGGCACGTGAAGCGGCGGCTGACTTGGATCTGCACCGCGTTCCGCAAGGGCAGGACGTCGTCGTCCACGACGATTACATCGGCGACTCCTACGGCGCGCTGACCGCAGGTTGCACAGAAGCCATCCGACTAGTGGCCCGAACCGAAGGACTGATTCTCGACCCGGTATATTCAGGTAAGGCAATGGCGGGCCTGATTGGATTGATCCGCAAGGGATTCATCACTCGCGGTGAAACCGTCGTATTCCTGCATACCGGCGGTCAGCCGGCGTTATTTGCGTACCAACCTCGCGAACTCCTGGCCACCTGACCCTGACCGGCGCGCAGCATGCTGAACTATGCGCGTGATGCTGAGTAAATTTCCTGAGTCTGCCCTATAATGCCGCCAGCACCGCCTTTCTGACCACCATGATCGCGCAGCAGTGCGATCTTGAGCCAGCGGAAGTGATCTATTCGCTGGGCGATGCGCACCTGTATTCCAATCACCTCGAGCAGGCCCGACTGCAGCTGTCGCGCGAACCGCGGCCGGCACCGCAGCTTGTGCTGCGGCGCCGGCCGCCATCGTTGTTCGATTACCGCTACGATGACTTCGAACTGATCGGCTACGATCCGCACCCTGCTATAGCGGCTCCGATCGCGAAGTAGGCCGACTGCGCTGACGCGGCGGCTACTGTTTCGCGCTGCCGGGCGCCGCCATCTTGCGATGCATCTCCGCCAGCATACCTTCGGGAGCGACCGCTGCCACCGCGGCGCGCATCTTGTTGCCCAGGCCGTGTACCACCGACACTTCGCCGCGCTTCATAGCCTCATAACCCGTACGCGCCACGTCTTTTGGGTCGTCTTTGTCGTCGTCAGCGCCCACCTTGGTATCCAGCATATCGGCACGCGCGAAGAAATTGGTGTCCGTGGCGCCGGGCAGCAGACAGGTGACCGTTACGCCGCTGTCTTTCAATTCGTTGCTCAGCGCAATCGAAAACGAATCCAAGAAAGCCTTGCTGCCGTTGTAGACGGCCTGGAACGTACCCGGCATGAGTCCGGCAATCGAACCGGTGATCAGAATTCTGCCGCGGCGGCGCGCTCGCATCGCGCGTCCGACGTGATACACCAGATAGATGGTGCCATCAATGTTGGTATGCGCAACCTTCAACGCTTCCTGAATGTCCTGGTCAAGAAAGGCATGACCCAGCCCCCGTCCGGCATTGGCAATCAGCACCTCGATAGGCCGCTCGATCGTGGTGAGTACGCCGCGCAGCTTGTCGACGCCCTGCGTGCTGGATAGATCACATTGCACCGGTGTGACCGTCACGCCTGTGGCGGCCAACCGCTCGGCGGCGTCGACGATTGCGGCATCGTCAGCGGCGATCACCAGATCGTGATGGTCCTCGGCGCACAAATGAGCCAGTTCCAGCCCAATGCCGCTCGATGCTCCAGTGACGAGGGCAAGCGTTCGGGTGTGGTAGCTCATGGCAACCTCGCCTAATTGGAATTGATATGCATCCGATGCGCGACACTAGCGATACGGGAGGGACGACAGTATCGGCAGAGCGTGCGGCACGCGGTAGTCGTTCACTGACGTTCGACGACGGCGTAATTTGATAGTGCGTGACTGAGCATTGCGTCAGGCTAAAGACCTGCGCGCCGTGGTCGTTAACTATGAAGAAGTACGACTATGCGAGGCGCTCGCGGAGATGACCGGTGGCAGCGAGTCGGGCGCCATCAACGACAAGCGGAGGGTTTGGCACACATGAGGTCCGCAGCACTGTTATCGCAGACCTTCAATCGTCCGTGGCTGGTACGCACCCCGGCGATGACCAGCAATGCCCTGGACGGCCGGAGTGCGGTGCCGGCGGCGTCACTGAGCGCCCGCCGTAAGCGGGGCAGTAAGCGTCTGGAGCAGGTGACAGTCGGGCAGCGCTGAGGCCTAGCGCTAGCGCTGAATTCATGCCTCCCGAGGCGCTGCAGGCGTGCCTGCTGCTACTCCTGTTCCGACGAGGCATCCGACCCCGCCGCAGGCGCACCCTCGACAACGACCAGCGCGTCCCAGGCCATTTCCTGGCCTTTGCGCTTTCCCTTAGCGGTGATCTTGAGTCCCTCGGGTGACAGCGTGACGATGTACGGCTGGTCCTTGATGACAATTTCGCGCTTCAGGGCTTTGAGGAGTTTCGTGGGCATGGTGTCTATTTCCTTGTATCGGTAGCCTGGAGTTTACGCGCGATTCGCAGATCCGCGACCAACAAGTTGAAGGCCAGGGTGCGTTCCCCGGAATCGCCAATGCGCAGAATAGCCGAAGGATGCACGGTCGCCAGGGCGCGAGGCCCGAAGGGCGTATCCCGGACCCGACCTCGCTCACGTGTCACCCGGAAGTCGGCCCCGAACACGGCCTTGGCCGCTGTCGCTCCCAGACACACCATCACCGCGGGTTTCAGCGCCCGTAACTCAGCCAGCCACCACTGTCGGCAGGCATCCACCTCGCGCTGCGCCGGAGTCTTGTGGAGGCGGCGCTTGCCGCGCGGCTCCCATTTGAAGTGCTTTACCGCATTAGTGACATAGCAGTCGCCGCGGTCGATACCGGCTGCCTTCAGGGCGCGATCGAGCAGCTGCCCGGCTGGGCCTACGAAGGGTCGGCCTTCGAGGTCCTCCCGGTCTCCCGGTTGCTCACCGATCAGGACGATGCGCGCCGTGCTCGGGCCCTCGCCGAACACTGCCTGCGTTGCCTTCTTGTACAGCTCACAAGCCGTGCAGTGCTGTACGCGAAGGCGCAAAGCGTCCAGTGTGTCAATGGGGGTCACGCTGAGATCTCCGCTGCGGTCATGATTCTGGCCTATCAGGGTACAATCTGCGGCCATGAGTCCACCCCGTCTGACGAAGCGCAAGCGCAAGCGCAAATCCAAGCCTCGTGTCGTGGCGACGATCGTGGCGCGCCCCGACATGCTGCATGTACGCCGTTCGCGCCTTCATGGCCGCGGTGTATTTGCCCGGCGGCGTATCCGCAAGGGCACGCGGGTGCTCGAATATCTGGGCGATCGTATCTCGCATCGCGAGGCCGATCAGCGCTACGGGCACAAGAGCGCGGACGATAACCATACCTTCCTGTTCATCGTCGATCGCTCGGTGGTGATCGACGGTGGTTCCAATGGCAACGATGCGCGCTTCATCAATCATTCCTGTGCCCCCAACTGCGAATCACTGATCGACGACCGGCGCGTATTTATCGAGACCGTTCGCACGATTGCCGCCGGCGAGGAGCTGACTTACGACTATCAGATCGGCCGCGACAAGGAGGATCCGCCCAACGTCGATGAGATTTTCGCCTGTCGCTGCGGGGCGGGAAGCTGTCGCGGTTCCATGCTCTGGCCGCGCAAGCGCAAATCGCGCGCAAAGACGCCGTGAAAGCCCAGCAGCTGTCGCGTGCCGCGGTGATCGGGGCCATGGGCGTGGTGTACGGCGATATCGGCACCAGTCCGCTGTACGCTCTCGAGGCGTCGCTTAACGCCGCGGGGGCGCCGATGTCGCGGCTGGCGGTGCTCGGCGTGCTGTCGCTGATTTTCTGGAGCCTGCTGATCGTGGTGAGCATCAAGTATGTGGTGCTGATCATGAGCGCGGATAACGACGGCGAGGGCGGCATACTGTCACTGTTCGCTTTGGTGGAGCGCACATTGACAGTAGGATCACGCTGGCAGCGCACCATCGTCATGCTGGCAGCACTCGGGGCGGCGCTGTTTTATTGTGACGCCCTGATCACACCGGCGATCTCGGTGCTGAGCGCCGTGGAGGGGCTGGAGAATCTCAGTCCCGGCATGGCCGGGGCCGTGGTGCCGGTGACGCTGCTGATCATTATCGCGCTGTTCGCCATTCAGCGTCATGGCACGGAACGTGTCGGGCGACTGTTCGGGCCGATCATGGTGCTGTGGTTTCTGGTGCTGGCCGGCACCGGACTGTCGGCGCTGCTCAAGCATCCGGCCGTGCTCGTGGCTTTGAGCCCAAGCTATGGTCTGATGTTGCTGCTGCAGCGGCCGGGGGTGGCGCTGGCTATCCTGGGCGGCGTTTTCCTGGCCATGACCGGCGGCGAGGCCCTGTACGCCGACATGGGTCATTTCGGCAAGAAGCCGGTGCGCGTTGCCTGGTTTGCAGTGGTCTGGCCGGCGCTGGTGCTCAACTATTTCGGCCAGGGCGCTATGATTCTGGCCCGGCCGGAGGCCGCGCACCTGCCCTTGTACCAGCTGGTTCCCATCAGCATGCTGCCGTTCATGGTGCTGCTGGCCACGGCCGCCACGATCATTGCCTCGCAGGCCACGATTACCGGTGCATTCTCGGTCACACGGCAATGCATCCAGCTCGATCTGTTGCCGCGTCTGCGCATCCGTCAGACGTCGGCGCGCGAACACAGTCAGATCTATGTACCGGCCGTGAACTGGACGGTGCTGCTGGCGGTGTGCATGTTCGTGCTGGGTTTCCGCTCCTCCGACGCGCTCGGAGCGGCCTATGGCGCAGCCGTCGCCGGCACCATGTTCATTACCACGTTGCTCGGAACACAACTGGCACTGGGTCAGTGGCGATGGCCGCGCTGGCGCGTGGCCGTCGTGTTTGGCCCGCTGATGCTGGTCGACCTGGTGTATCTGACCGGAAATCTCACCAAGTTCACGCAGGGTGCCTGGGTGCCGCTGACGCTGGCCGCCGTGCTGTTCTGTGTCTTCATGATCTGGCGCAGCGGGCGCCGGCTCATGCGTCGTGCGTTGCGCGCGGTAGCAGTGCCGCTGTCACAGCTGCCCAAACTGCTGGACGGCGTGGCGCGGGTACCGGGTACGGCGATCTTCCTGGCGAGCGATCCCGATCACGTGCCCACGGCCTTGCTGCGTAACCTCGAGCACAACCATGTCGCCCACGAGCGCATTATATTTTTGAACGTGGAGATCATGCGCGCGCCGCGCCAGGATCCTACCGACCGTGTGCGTATTGCCATGTTGATGCCCGAGATCTACACCATCACGGCGCGCTTCGGATTCATGGAAACTCCGGATGTCAGCGAGGCCCTCAAGCAGTGCCGCGTGCGCGGGCTGAAGCTGTTCGGACAGGATTGCTCATTCTTCCTGGGCTGGCATCTGGTGGCTCCTCGGCCCCGTGGTGGCTATGAGGGCTTGCGCCGCCGCCTGTTCGCCTGGATGCAGCGAAGCAATACTCAGGCGGTCGAATTCTTTCGCATGCCCGAGCGCCGGGTGATCGTGCTGGCGACGCAGGTGGAGCTGTAGGCGGCTGATGAGTACCGGCATCGCACTGGTGGTCGCGGTGGCCGATAACGGCGTCATTGGTCGTGATGGCGGCCTGCCCTGGCACCTGCCGGACGATCTCAAGCGATTCAAGCACGTGACGCTAGGCAAGCCGATGCTCATGGGACGGCGCACGTTCGAATCGATCGGCAAGCCCTTACCTGGCCGCCGCAATCTGGTGCTGACACACGGCGCGCTGGACGCGGCCGAAGGGCTCGAGGTGGTCGCGAGCATCGATGCGGCGCGCGCGCTGGTGGCGCGCGATCCGGAGCTGTGCGTGATCGGCGGCGCGCGCGTGTTTGAGCAATTACTGCCGGAAGCGGGGCGCATGTATCTCACCCGTGTGCATGGCGAGATCGCCGGCGACGTGCTTTTTCCGCCTTGGGATGCCGCCCACTGGCACGAGGTCGAACGCAGCGAGCATCCGGCCGACGCCAGGCACGCCTATGCCATGAGCTTCCTCACCCTGGAACGGCGCTAGTCACTTCAGCCCGTGATATTCCAGCAGCGGTCCGACATCGGGCGGCTTGCCATAGAATTCCTCGAAAAGCTGCTCCGGCTCCTCGGTGCGGCCGCGCGAAAGAATCTTTGCGCGCAATATGTCGCCGTTGGCACGGGTCAGTCCGCCATGCGCGTACAGCCACTGGCCGGTATCGCGCGCCAGCACTTCGCTCCACAGGTAGGCGTAATAGCCGGCGGAATAATCGTCGCTGAAGATGTGCAGAAAGTAGGGCGAATGGTAACGCGGCGGAACCAGGGCATAGGCCACCTGTCGTGACTTGAGCGCCGCCGTCTCGAAGGCCATGACCTGGGCCGGGGAGGGGGCTTGGGCCGGAGTGATCTCATGCCAGGCCAGATCCAGCAATGCCGCCTCGACGTATTCACTGGTGGTGTAGCCCTGATTGAATTTCTGTGCACTCACCACCTTGTTCAGCAGCTCCTGCGGCATAGCGGCGCCGGTCAGGTAATGGTGCGCGAAGTGCGCGACGACGCTGGGATCGCGCGCCCACATCTCGTTGAACTGCGAAGGGTACTCGACGAAGTCCCGCGGCACATTGGTGCCCGAGAGCAGCGGATATTCGACGTTCGAGAGCATCCCATGCAGGGCATGCCCGAACTCATGAAACATGCCGGTTACTTCTTCAAAGCTCAGCAGCGTCGGTGCTCCCGGCGGTGGTTTGGGAATATTAAGATTGTTGACCACCACGGCCTTACGGCCCAGCAGTTTTGATTGTCCGACGTAGTTGTCCATCCACGCGCCACCCTCCTTGTTGTCGCGCGCGTAGTAGTCGGCCAGGAATATGGCCAGCGGTGAGCCATCGGCATCGAATACGTCGAATACGCGTACGTCGCTCTGGTAGACCGGCAGGTCGTGGCGCTCCTTGAAGCTCAGCCCGTACAACGCGTGGGCAGCGTAGAACACACCGTCCTGCAGCACGCGGTTGAGCTCGAAATAAGGTTTGACCTGTTCGCTGTCAAAGTCATATCGCTGGCGCCGGAGTTGATCTGAGTAGAACTGCCAGTCCCAAGGTTCCAGGCGCAAGCGTGGCGTGTGACTCGCACCGGCCTGCTCATCCATCAGGTGTTGTATGTCAGCGGCGTCGGCGCGGGCGGCGCTCAATGCCGGGGAAGCGGTCTGGCGCAACAGTTTCTCAGCCGTAGCCGGGTCGCGGGCGGTATTGCCGGCCAGCACATAGGCGGCGTGGTTGGGAAACCCCAGCAGTTTCGCGCGCTCGGCGCGTAGCTTGACGATTCGAGCAATTACGGGCCTGTTGTCGGTAGCGCCGGCGCGCGCACGGTCGCTCGAGGCGCGAAATATGCGCTCGCGCAACGCGCGATCCTTGATTTGCGCCAGTACCGGCTGAGTGGTGGTGTTTTCCAGCGGGATCAGCCAACGGCCGTTCAGATGGCGTGCCTTGGCGGCCGCGGCGGCGGCATCGATCTGCTGGCTCGATAGGCCCTCGAGCTGCGACACCTGATTAACCACGACTGCTCCGTCGCGCGTGGCGCGCAATACGTTCTGGCGGAACTGAGTGCTCAGCTCGGACAACTGTTTGTTGAGCCGGCGCAGCGTGGCCTTCTCGGCATCGCGCAAGCGCGCGCCGGCGCGCACGAAATCGCTGTCGTAGCGCTCCAGCAGCTGTCGTGATTCACCGTCGAGCGGCAATGTCGAGCGCTCAGCGTACAAGGTGTCGATACGGGCGAACAAGGCCGGATCGAGATGAATTGCATCCTGATGCGCGGCCAGTTTCGGCGCCAATTCGGTCTCGAGCTGCAGGATGTCCGGGTCGCTGTTGGAACTGGTCAGGTTGAAGAATACGCTTGCCACGCGCCTCAGCAGGCTGCCGCAGCGCTCCAGCGCGACGATCGTGTTGTCAAAGCTCGGTGGCTCGGCATTGTGGGCGATGGCTGCGATTTCCTGCAGCTGCGCCGCCATCCCGGCCATGAACGCCGGCCGAAAGTCCGCGTCGTGTATCCGATCGAACGCCGGATATTCAAAGGGCAGAGTGCTTGGGTGCGCGAACGGATTATTCGGACTGATCATCGCGTCTTCGGGCGCTGTGTCATCGGCTGCCAGTGCGCTGCCACACAGCCACGCAGTGGCGAGCAGGAGTGCGACGCGCAGCGTTGGCGTGGTGTATGACACGTTGTGCGTTTCGGTTGACGGTAAATTCGCTGCCCAGTGGGCATTCGACCAGGCGCTCAGTGCCGGCGCAGGTGCGTGGCGGCGAGCACTATGCGCACCGGCTCGCCGAGCAATTCATAACACGCTTCATACGAGCGGTCGAGCGCGGTTACGTCGGGTACGTAATTGAGCACGCCGCGAATCCGCGGCGCCAGAAGGCCGAACGGCGCGGGCACCACCTCCAGCCCGGCGGCTGTCACTTCGTGCACCGAACGCCACATGTGCGTCGCGCGCGTGATCAGGATGACCCGGTGAATGCCCTCGGGCTTGAGGATGCGCGCCGCGTCGCGGGCGTTTTGAAAAGTGTCATAGGCCTGGTCATCCACCCAGCGCGGATCGACGTCGAAATTGCGGCGCAACGTCGCGCGCATGGCCACCGCCTCGCCGTCGAACCCGGTCACGAGTATGGGCAGACCAGTGCGGCGCGCCACGAATGCGCCGTACGCCAATCGCTCGAGCTGCTCCGGTTCGGCGGCGGGACCTCCGTACTCAGGTGCCAGATCGCGTTGGCCGCCGCCGCCCAGGATCACGATAGCCTGGGCGCCATCGATCTGGCTCAGGTCGAGCGGCGGATAATGTTCAGCCAGCCGCGTAATGGCATCGGCGATTAGCGGCGTCGATAGCAGCCATAGCGAGCCCAGTCCCACCACCAGTAAACCCCGTGCGAGGCGCGGCCGGCGATTGAGCAGCAACAGGCCGGCAACCGCCAGCAATAAGGGCCCCGACGGCGGCAGCAGCAATTGCCTCAGAACGGTCTTGAGCCGCAACAACAGCAACATCAGTAATCCTTCCCCGTCAGTCGAGGGTGCGCAGCGCCTCGGCCACGGTGCCGAAGATTTGCTCGATTTGCGCCGGTTCGACGATCAGCGGCGGAGACACGGCCAGCGTGTCGCCGGTGTAGCGCACCAGTACTCCGCGCTGCAGGCAGGCGAGGAACAGCTCGTACGCGCGGCTCCCTGGCGCTCCGGGACGCGGTTCGAGTTCGATGCCAGCGACCAAGCCGAGGTTGCGAATATCGCGCACGTGTGCCACCCCGCGCAGCGCATGCGCGCGCTCCTCGAATGTCGGAGACAGCGTTCTGGCGCGCTCAAACAAGCCCTCACGCGCGTAAATATCGAGCGCGGCGAGCGCCGCCGCCATAGCCAGCGGGTGCGCCGAATAGGTGTAACCGTGAAACAGCTCGATGGTGCCCGGATCGGCGGCCCCGACGACAGTGTCGTAGATCGCCCGGTTGACCGCGACCGCTCCGAGCGGAACGGCCGCGTTATTGATGCCCTTGGCCAGAGTGATGATGTCGGGCGTGAGGCCAAAGTACTCACTGGCCGTTGCTGCGCCGAGCCGGCCGAAACCGGTGATGACCTCGTCAAAGATCAGCAGCAATCCATGGCGGGCGCAGATCGCATGCAGCCGTTCCAGATAGCCACGCGGCGGCACCAGCACGCCGGCGGAGCCGGCCAGCGGTTCGACGATGACGCCGGCGATGGTCGAGGCATCATGCAAAGTCACCAGCCGCTCGAGCTCCTCGGCCAGGTGGGCGCCCCATGTCGGCTGCCCGCGCGAAAAGGCCGCCTCGGCGATATTGAGCGTGTGCGGCAGGTGATCGACACCCGGCATCAGGTTGGCGGTAAAGGGCTTACGGTTGGCGGCAATGCCACCGACGGAAATGCCTCCGAAGCCAACACCGTGATAGCCGCGTTCACGGCCGATAAAGCGCGTGCGCTGGGATTGGCCGCGTGCGCGGTGATAACAGAGCGCAATCTTCAGTGCCGTATCGACCGCTTCCGATCCGGAATTGGTGAAGAAAATCCGGTCCATTCCCGCCGGCATGAGTTGCGCCACGCGGTTGGCGGCGGCGAACGCCAGCGGATGACCCATCTGAAAGCCTGGTGCGTAGTCGAGCTCGCGACTCTGGCGAGCGATCGCTTGCGCGATCTCGGGGCGACTGTGGCCGGCATTCACGCACCACAGTCCGGCGGTGCCGTCGAGGATGCGGCGGCCGTCGTGACTGGTGTAGTACATGCCGCTGGCACCGACCAGCAGGCGCGGCGCAGCCTTGAATTGCCGGTTGGCCGTGAACGGCATCCACAACGAGCCGGTATCCGGCATCGGATTCGCTTCGGAGTTCATTGCAATATTCTACAGCCCGGACTGATCCAGTAGCGCTTCGATGTGCACGCGCGCGGCGGGGCCGATCGCCACGCTCGTGTTCTCGGCCAGCAGCGTATCGAGCACGCGCTCCTGGGCGCTGCCGCGGCGGCGCGCCTGCGAGTACGGGATTTCAGGGTGAAACATGACCATCGAATAGCGGGGAATGAATCGGCCCGGAAACTCCCGCTCTAGTGCCGCCGCCAGCGCCTGGCGGTTCCTGAAATGCGGTGAACGCACCGCATCGCGCATCTCCTGGTAGTTCTCCAGCGCCATCGCGGCAATGGCGTCGGTATCGGGGCGGCGCTCGTGCTCGAAACGCTCGAATAGTGCCGTGCGCTGCTGCGAAGTGCGCGCCGCGCCGCCGCTGAGCAGCTGGTCCAGCAGGCGGCAATCCTCGAAACCGCAGTTCAGGCCCTGGCCGTGGAACGGCACGATGGCGTGCGCGGCGTCTCCGAGCAGCAGCACCCGGCCCTGGAACTGCCAGCCCTGGCAATACAGCGTCCCGAGCTGTCCCTGTGGATGTGCGGCGAACTGTTGCGTGAGATTGGGAATGGCGCGCTCGGCATCGGCAAACTCGGTCTTGAACAGGCTTTGCACCGAGCGGGCGTTGTGCAGATGATCGAATCCGGGCACGCCATGACGCGGCAGGAACAGCGTGGCGGTGAAACTGCCATCGGTGTTGGGCAGGGCGATCAGCATGTAACCGCCACGCGGCCAGATATGCAGTGCCTGCGGCTCGAACGCGTAGTGCTCGCTGCGCGCGGTATGGGCCGGGATGGTCAGTTCCTTGTAGTCGTGATCCAGGGGCTGTTCGTGCGCCTGCACCATGCCGCGCGCGCTCAGCGCTGCGCGTACCGCCGAGCCGGCACCGTCGGCGGCCAGCAAAACCTCGAACGGTTCCTGATAGGGGCGGCCGTCGCGCTCATCGCGCAAGGTGACGCTGGCGCCGGCGGCGTCCAGCTCTACGCATCGGGTATCGAAGCGCAATTCGATGCCCGGACTCTCGGCCGCCGCTTCCACCAGTATGCGGTTGAGCCGCTCGCGGCTCACGGCGTAGATGATCTCGCGTTCGTTCTGGCCGTAGCGCAGGAACCGCAGCGCCCCGTGTTCATCGTGCAGCATGCGCCCCGGCATGGGCATCATGGCTGGAGCTATACGGGCGAGCAGGCCGGCGTGTTCGAGCGCCAGCAGGCCGCGCGCGGCCATGGCCAGATTGATCGAGCGGCCGCGTTCCGGTGGCGTTGTGCGCGGATCGGCGCGCCGCTCGATCAGGCGCACTGAATGGCCGCGGTTGGCCAGCATCAATGCCATCAGTGTGCCGACCGGACCGGCGCCGATCACGGTATGGCTGGTAGTCGCTGACATCTCAGCTCGGCGCGCGCGCCGCCTCAGCCAACTGCTCCGCCGCGCGCAGTACCTCCTCGAAGCTGTTATACAGCGGCACCGGCGCCAGGCGAATGATATCCGGCTCGCGCCAGTCGCATACCACTCCACGCTGGGCCAATGAGTCGAACACCTGTCGGCCGTGGCGCGCACCGGCGCGCACGCGCACCGACAATTGGCAGCCGCGGCGTGCGGGCTCCGGCGGCGTCACGATCGCCAGCTGCGTGCCCGCTCGCTGCAGCAGCAAGGTTTCGAGATAGCCTGTCAGCGCCACAGATTTTTTACGCAATGCCGGCATGCCCGCCTGCGCAAACAATGGCAGCGAAGCCCGCAGCGGCGCGCTGGAGAACACCGGCGGATTACTGACCGCCCAGCCCGAAGCGCCGGCGGCCGCATGGAACTTCGGCCGCATCTGGAAGCGCGTGCCGGCCTCGTGGCCCCACCAGCCGGCCAGGCGCGGCAAATCGGTACGCCGCAGATGACGCTCATGGATGAATGCGCCGCCGATGGCTCCGGGCCCGCCATTGAGATATTTATAGCTGCACCAGGCGGCGAAATCGGCGCCGTCGTCATGCAGGCTCAGGGGCACGTTGCCGATGGCGTGCGCGAGATCGAGCCCGACGCAGGCACCGGCGGCGTGCGCGGCGCGGACAATGCGCGGCAGGTCGAAGTATTGGCCGGTGCTGTACTGCACCCCGGGCCACAGCACCAAAGCCAACCCGCGTCCGCGGGCCTTGATGCATTCCTCGATGTCCTCGCTGCGCAGCAGCTGCTCGCCGGGGCGGGGTGCCAGCTCGATCAGTTCCTGTTGCGGGTCGCGGCCGTGCCAGGCGATCTGTGCGGCAACGACGTGGCGGTCCGAGGAAAACGCGCCCGCCTCGATCAGGATGGCGCTGCGCTCCCGGGTCGGACGATAAAAGCTCGCCAGCAGCAGGTGCAGGTTCACGCTCAGCGAGTTCATCGCCACCACTTCCATCGGCAGTGCGCCACTCAATTGCGCCAGCGGCGGCTGCAATTGCTCGGCGTAGCCGATCCAGGGAAGTCGGGCCCCTTCATGTCCCAATACCCCCAGGCGTTCCCAATCCTCGATTTCGGCATCGACCGCGGCACGTGCAGTCGTCGGCGCCAGCCCCAATGAATGTCCACACAGGTACAACAGCGGCTGGCCGTCGCTGCCGCGCGGCAATGCGAACTGGCGGCGCAATGATGCCAGCGGATCGGCGTCGTCCTGGGCACGTGCCCACGCGAGGGATTCGGACAGCGTCATGCGCTCAGGCCGAACGCAACGGGTAAAGCACGGGCCGTGACGGTACCGCCTCACCGGTGATGGCCGGCGCCTGTAGCGCCAGCAGATACCAGCCGTCGGCAATGGCATCGGCAATGTAGGCCAGTTCGGTGATCGTGCACTCTGCTCTCTGCGCCTGCGCCAGCTGCGTGCTGGCTGGCGGCAGTCCGAAGAAAATGCGATGGGCGGTCAGTGCCCCGCCATCGCTGGCGCGATCGGCGGATGGCACATCGAGTACCAGATGCTCGATGCCGCGTTCCACCAGTAGCGTGACTGCCTCCACCGACAGGAACGGCGCGGCGGCGGCACTCTGCTCGGTAAACTTCTGGCGCTCGTTGGGTTGCGTGCGAATGACCGCGGCGCGCGCGCTCATTCGCTCCGAGAGCGGCGCTGGCCAGGCCTGGGCGACACCGGCGCGCGTGATCAATCGATCCTCATCCCGGGCTCGCGGCACGGTGCTTTCGCTGCTGTCGGCAGCCAGTTCTGGTTCCACCGTCAGCAGAACCGCGAGCAGCAGCCGTTGCGGAATCAGTGCCTGGACATCGACCCGCTCTACTGTCAGATGCCCGACGCTTTCGGTGTGGGTGCCGTTGGCGTGCGGTGTGAGCGTCAGCACGCTGCTATTGCAACTGGCACCACGAGTCACGCGGCCACTGAAGCCACCGACCTCCAACGGCACGCTGGTCGCGGGTGCGGCGCCAAAGCAGCGCAGTTGCGGGCCATGAAAATCCAGCACGCGCGCAAGGCTCAGGCCTGCGGCCAGATCCGCCAGCAACGCCACACCGTCGATGTCCAACCGTACCCACTGCGTGCGCTCACTGCGAGCCATGTGTGGCATCCGCCGGGGCCGGCGGCTCCATGACGGCGTGACAGTGTTTACAGGTACGCAAACTCAGGCTGCCGAAAAAGCGCTTGAACACTGGCGGGAACTGCGTCTCGATGTCGGTCAGGGCAAAGAATTCCTGGTAGAGAAGCCGCTGGCAGCGTTCGCAATACCACTGCAGACCGTCGAGTTCTCCGGGGCGCCGGCGGCGCTCGATCACCAGTCCCACCGAGTCGGCGAAACGCTGCGGCGAATGCGGCACGCCCGGTGGTAGCAGCAGCATCTCGCCGGCGCGGATGGGCAGGTCGGTGATACCCCCGTTCTCCACCACGCGCAGCGTCATGGCGCCTTCGATCTGATGGAAGAACTCCTCGGCCGGATCGACATGGAAGTCCTTGCGGCTGTTGGGTCCACCGACCGCCATGACAATGAACTCGCTGTCCCGATAGAGCAGCTTGTTGCCCACGGGCGGGCGCAGCAGATGACGGTTGGCGTCAATCCACTGTTTGAAATCGATCGGACGGAGGACCTGCATGTCGATGATTCCCGACATTATCCGAACGGCGGTTGATTCGCGTATGGTAAGCGTATTGCCGCAGGGTGGCGACTTTGGACGCGCGCATATGTTGAATGATGCTCGGTGGAAACGGCCGGCCATGGCGCTGGTGATGGCATGGTGGTGCGCAGGGCTGGCCGGCTGTGCCATGCATTGGCCCTGGAGGCACCGCACACCCCCGGCGCCCCAGCCGGTGCAGGAATTGTCGATCCAGACCCCGACGCCCATCCTGCAGTTCTGGGACCGCAATACGCTGCTGCTGGATCTAACAGCGGTGCGCGGCGATGGCACGGTCACGCTCACTCCCGTGGCCCGGCGGGGCTGGCCGATTCGAATCGAGTTTCGCGTGCAGCCCGGAAGCTTCGCGCAGCTCGAAGTGAAAGCGAGCGAGCGGGTGGTGTTCGAGCTGCCCGTGCAGGGCGCGCCGGTAGTGTTCAAGCTGGCCCCGGACGCCTATCGGACCGATACCCCGCAGATCAGTCTTCGATGGAGTGCGGCTGGCGACTCGGCACACTGACGGCGTTGCCGGCGCGCGCGTCGAGATTGAACGCGGTGAGCGTGCCGCCCCAGATACAACCGGTGTCCAGGCCGAGTACATGATCGGCGTCGTGGAAGCCGAGAGCCGACCAATGGCCAAAGACGATGCGCACGCCGCTGTTGGCGCGACGAGGCGCCTTGAACCAGGGCAGCCACGGCTCGGGCGCCGAGTCAGGCCGGCCCTTCTGTTTGAAATCGATGCGACCGTCGGGGCTGCAGAAGCGCAGTCTCGTGAGCACATTGACTGCGAAGCGCAGGCGGTCCACTCCGGTGAGGCCTGCCTGCCAGCGATCGGGGTGGTCGCCGTACATCGCGGCCAGCAGTACCCGCGGATCCGCGCCCAGCGATTGCTGGACCTCGCGCGCCAGTTCCAGGGTCTGTGCACTCGTCCATTGTGGAACCACGCCGGCGTGCAATAGCAGATCGCCGTGTCCGGGCTCGTGGTAGGCCAGCGGACGCTGCAGCAGCCACTCGATCAGCGCGTCGCGGTCCGGAGCCTGCAGAATTTCACTCAGCGTGTCGCTTTTGCGCAGTTTCGCACCCACCAGCGCCACCGCCAGCAGGTGCAGATCATGATTGCCCAGTACACAGCGGGCGTTGTCGCCCAGGCTGCGCACCAGCCGCAGTACCTTGAGCGATTGCGGGCCGCGATTGACCAGATCGCCGACGAACCACAACTGATCGCGGTCGGATCGAAAGCCGATGCGCTCGATCAGTTCCGTGAGCTCATCGCCGCAGCCCTGAACATCGCCGATGGCCCAGCGCGCCATGCGCGTCAGTTCCGAGCGCGAGCGCTCAATGCAGCATGCCGGGCATGGCCAGACGAAAGGCCGGAATATCAGCATCGAACGTGGCGCCGTCGTCGGTCACCATCTGATAACTGCCCTGCATGGCACCGACCGGCGTTTCCAGCACGGCGCCACTGGAATAGCGGAAGCCCTGGCCCGGTTTGAGGTGCGGCTGTTCGCCGACCACTCCGTCGCCCCGGACTTCCTGCACACGGCCGTTGGCGTCGGTGATCACCCAGTGCCGGGTCAGCAGCTTTGCCGGGACTTCACCTTCATTGCGGATCGTGATGGTGTAGGAAAACACATAGCGGCGCTCGCGTGGCTCCGACTGATCCTGCAGGTATGCGGTCTCTACCTCGACGCTTATCTTGTGGCGCACGCCGCCCGTGCCGTACTCCCCCGTGTCCACGTCAGCGCACGCGCACGGCCAGCACGTCGCAGGGCGCACCGTGCAGCACCGAGTCTTCGGTGCGATGAATCAGGATCGACAGACCATGGCGCTCGCGGCAGCCCAGCACGATCAGATCGCTGTGGCGCTCGCGCGCGTAGCGCAGAATCTCAGCCTTGGCACTGCCGGCCTCGATGTGACTGGCGCCTTCCGGCAGTCCCAGCTCGCGCGCCAGCGCTGCAATCTGGGTCCTGGCCCGCTGCAGAATCTGATCGTCGATCTGAATCACCGGAACCAGCGAGTCGCTCATGGGTTCAATGGGTGTGAATTCCACCACGTGCAGCAACTGCAGCTCCCCGCCGCCCGCCTGCGCGAGCTCACGCGCGCGGCCGGCCACCGCGCGACTATCCTCGGTGAGGTCGATGGCGGCGAGTATGCGCCGGTAAGTATTCATGCAGTCTAGCTTAACGGATCGTGGCGACCGCCGCGCGCCGCCGCTAGCGCCTGCGCCAGCGCACCAAATTGTGCCGCCGTCAGCGTCTCGGCGCGCGCGCCCGGGTCGATGCCGAGCGCCTGCATCGCCCCGGCCGACAGCAGTGACCGCAACGAATTGCGCAGGGTTTTGCGCCGCTGCCCGAAGGCGGCGCTGACCACCTCGGCGTATGCCGGCTCGCGCGACCACGACGGCGGCGTATCGATGACCGACAGGCGCACAACGGAAGAGCTGACTTTCGGCGCCGGCCGGAATGCACCGGCGCCGACATCGAGCACCCGGGTGGCGGTCACCAGTGGGGTCAGCATGACTGTCAGCCGGCCGTAGGCGGCACTGCCGGGCGCTGCGACGATGCGATCGACCACTTCTTTCTGCAACATGAAGTGCATGTCCAGGATTGCATCGGCGGCCGCGAGCAATCCAAACAGCAGCGGCGTTGAGATGTTGTAGGGCAGATTGCCAATCACGCGCAGCCGCGCACCGCGGGCGACAGCCAGCGCGCGCCAATCCACTCTGAGTGCATCGGTCTGATGCAGTAGCCAGTGCGGCTCGGTGGCAAAGCGCATGCTCAATTCCGCCGCGAGGTCGCGGTCGATCTCAATCGCATCGAGGCGACCGGCCGCGGCTAGCAGGCGTGCGGTCAGCGCGCCGCGCCCGGGACCGATTTCCACTGCCGCATCTCCGGGACGCAGGCCAACCACATCGACGATGCGGGCGATGACCGCAGGATCGTGCAGGAAATGCTGGCCGAAGCGCTTGCGGGCGCGAATCACGACGCGCGCGGCGTTGTGGGCGCGCGCGATGGCGCATGTGCCGCCATGCTGGCGGCCAGATCGATCGCGGCCATGAGACTGCCCGCTTCGGCGCGGCCACTGCCGGCCAGATCGAGCGCCGTGCCGTGATCGACTGAGGTGCGAACGATCGGCAGCCCGAGAGTGACGTTGACCGCCTGGCCGAAACCCGCGTGCTTGAGTACCGGCAGACCTTGATCGTGATACATCGCCAGCACCGCGTCGTAGTTCTGCAGGATATGCGGTACGAACAATGTGTCGGCCGGCAACGGGCCGTCGACCGCCAGACCCAGGCCGCGCGCCTGCGCTATCGCCGGGCCGATGATGCGCTGCTCCTCGTCCCCCAGATGTCCGCCTTCACCGGCGTGCGGATTGAGGCCGCAGACGGCGATGCGTACGCGCTCCAGACCCCAGTAGCGCTGCAGGTCCCGTAACATGATCTGCATGATGCGCACCAGGGCAGGGGTGCTCAGCGCGTCGCTGACCGCGCGCAGTGGCAGGTGCGTGGTGGCCAGCGCCACGCGCAGCCGGTCGGCCACCAGCATCATGACCGGCAGTGGCGCGCTGGTGCGGGCAGCGATGTATTCCGTGTGACCACTGAAGGCGATACCGGCATCGTTGATCAGGCTCTTCTGCACCGGGGCGGTCACCATGGCGCAAAACTCCCCCGTCAGACAGCCATCGACGGCACGATCGATCAGCGCCAGCACCGCCGCCGCGTTATCACGGTCCAATCTGCCCGGCACACTGGGGACCGCCAGTGGCTGGTGCAGCAGCGTGAGCGAGCCGGCCGCATGCTCGATTGCGGCCCCGGGCTGGTATTCACGCAGTTGAATCCGCAAGCCGAGGGCGGCCGCGCGCTGTTGCAGCAGGTTGCGGTCGGCCACGAAAACCAGCGGCCATGTACGTGGCTTGGAGGCCGCCGCCAAGCACAGGTCGGGGCCTATGCCGGCCGGTTCACCAGAGGTCAGCGCGATCGCAGCGCCGGGTGTCAGAGCCGCAGCTCGACGTAGGACTCGTCGCGGATCTGCTGCAGCCACAGTTCCGTGGCCTCCTCGACGCGGCTATCGCGCAGCGCCTCGAACGCGCGTTCGCGGGCCGCATCGGCGGTATTGTCGAAATCGCGCCGGCCCAGCAATTGCACGATGTGCCAGCCGAACTGGGTTCGAAACGGCTGGCTGATTTCCTTGTCCTTGAGGCTTTCCGCTACCGCCGCGAATTCCGGCACGAAAGAATCCGACTGGGTCCAACCCATATCGCCGCCGTTGACTGCGGAGCCGGGGTCCTGGGAATTGGTCTTGGCCAGCACCGCGAAGTCTTCCTTGCCGGCAAGGATCTGATCGCGCATGTGCGTGAGCTTCTGCCGCACCGTGGCATCGTCCTCGATCTCGGTGGTCTTGAGCAGGATATGCCGCAGATGCACCTGCTGAATGATCTGTGCGCCCCCAGCGCTGCGGGTTTCGTTGAGCTTGACGATGTGGAAGCCGCTGGGGGTCTGCATCACATCACTGACTTCGCCGGGCTTCATGCGGGCGATGACGTCGGCCAGGAAGGTCGGCAGTTCGGTGCCTTTGCGCCACCCGAGCGCGCCGCCATCGAGGGCGGTTTCGCTCGCCGAGTAGCTGATCGCCAGCTTGCCAAAGTCCTCGCCGCCGCGGGCACGGGCATCGATCTCCTGCGCATGCTTGAGCGCTTGTGCCAGTTGCGTCGGGTTCGCGTCCTGCGCCACCGGTATCAGGATGTGCGAGACGTTGTATTCGTTGGCGGCCGAGGCGGTCTTTTTCTGATGCTCGAGGTACTGGTCGAGCTCACGCGGGGTGATGTTGATGCGCTGAATGACGTCGCGCGAGCGCAGGATCTGGCGCGCAATCTCGCGCCTGAGCTCAGCGCGGTATTCGCCGTAGTCGATGCCGTCGGCCGCAAGTTTCGCCGGCAGTTGCTCGAGGGTCACGTTCTGCCGCTTGGCAATGTCATCCATGGCGGCGTTGATCTGTTCATCCGACACCTTGATCCCGGCGCGGTCGGCGTGCTGCGCCTGAATCTCCTCCAGCACCAGGCGATCGAGCACCTGCTGGCGCATGACATCAGTGCTGGGAAGATTGACGTTCTGGCTGGCCAGACGGGCGGAGATTTCGCGAACCTGCACATCCAGTTCGCTCTCTAGCACCACCCCGTCATTGACCAGTGCCACCACGCGGTCAAGCAGTACGCCGTCGCTGGAGATGTCCTTATGGGGGGCGGGGGTATCGGTCTTGGGCGTATCGGCGCGTGCGCCGGCTGCGATCAGCAGCGTCATCGCCGCCGCGGTTGCCCAGGCGGTCAGCACGGTCATCGGTCTAAGTACGCTGCGGCGCATTAAATATCCATTCGCCTCAAGGGTTTATGCCTAAAAAATCGGCTGCCGGCTGGCGGAGCTGGAGTATCCCCGAATCGACTGCTCAAGGAAAGCGCTGACCTGACTTCCGACACTGGACAATCCGGTGAGTTCCACCTGGAAGGCGACGCCACTGCTCTGTTCGCCGGTGCGGGTGCTGATGGAGCGCTGCCACAGCGCGCGGATGCTCCAGCAGGCGCCGCGATACTGGAAGCCGGCAAAATCCTCGATCCATTCGGGTCGGATGGGCGCCGGGGTGGCCTCCGGATTGTCGAATAGCGAGTATACCGCGCGGGCATACACGTCCCAATGATGGGAGATGGGCCAGGCAACCGAACTGTCGATCTGCGCCAGCTCGCCGCTGCGATAGCGATAACTGATATTGGCCACCTGTTGGTTGCTGGCGTGATATTGCAGCGTCAACTCGTCCTGCGCGATGGCGGACACCTGTGGGTTGGAAGCGATATCGAGTTGCAGGTTCCAGTTCTTATAGGCGCTCAAAATGAGCTCGGCGATCAGACTCGAGGTGCTCACCGAATTGAACGGCTGATCGGGCAACGTCACGCGCGAGGGTTCGAAATACACAGCCTGGCCGATGGTGGCGCTCAGATAGCGCGTGCCGCTGGCGGCGTCGAACATCTGTGTAGTCAGGCCGAGCGTCAGTCCGTTCTCATCGCCCACCCGATCGACGCCGACAAAGCGGTTGGGGCGAAACAGCTCGATCAGGTTCGGATCGGGGGTCGATGAGTCGAATACCGGCAGCTGGGTCTGATCGCGATAC
This sequence comes from Steroidobacteraceae bacterium, assembly GCA_036496405.1. Classification (GTDB taxonomy): domain Bacteria; phylum Pseudomonadota; class Gammaproteobacteria; order Steroidobacterales; family Steroidobacteraceae; genus FEN-1191. The sequence continues at coordinate 27,050 of DASXLF010000432.1, forward strand.
GGGATGTACACATACATCGCGCGCGGCTCGAGCGTGACGTTGGACGTGCCGCCCGATCCGCTCAACCGTTCGAATTGCAGGCCGGTATCGACACTGACGATCGGCAGACTGCGCTGCGGGGAGCTGTCGCCGCCCTGTTCGTCGCGCAGCGCGTACTGTGTGAATTCCCAAGCGACATTCGGCCGCAGGAAATAGCCCGGACCGCTGAAATCCAGTCCCACCCGCGGCATGGCATCCAGACGCCAGCCACTGACATTGGCCATGACGTTGGGCAGCGTGGCCGGGAAATTGCACGGATTCGGCACGCCACAGGATCCGACCGCCGTGCACGGATTGCAGCCGGCACGCGTGAAATTGACCAGCTCACTGTCGAAGCCGGTCTGCAGCTCGCTCCAGGCCTTGGGCGACCACAGCGCCCCGGCCGTCAGTCGTGGAAGCTGGATGT
>DASXLF010000433.1:0-1846 GCA_036496405.1 Steroidobacteraceae bacterium
GCCTTCAGCGCGCGAACGGTTTCCAGAATGGTGGCAACGCCAGATAGATCGTCCGAGGCCCCCGGTCCCGCGGGAACAGAATCGTAGTGCGCCAGCATCACGATCGCCTTGCCGGAACCCGGTACCACGTCGGCAATAATATCGGTCACGGTCGCGCAGGCGATGAAGGAGAAGCCGCGCCAGCTGTTGCAGCTGAATGCGGTGTAGGTGCGCGCCGGAACGCCGAGCGCAGCAAGTTCCTTCAGGATCCGCCCGCGCACGGCCGTGTTCTCCGGCGTTCCGACCGGGTGTGGCCGCTGCGGTCCCAGCACTCGCGCCAATGTCGCATCCGCGCGCGCGGCCGAGAACTGCGCTGGACCGGGCGTTGAGTTCAGCAGAGGCGAGCGCGGCTGGTTCGCCCACGCGCACAGCAACCACACCGCCAGCGCAAGCAAGGCCAGCGCCACCATCCGCACAAATGCTCGTGAAGAGTCGCGCAACAGCTGTGCCCTCGCCTCACCCGCGCAGCCGTTATGCAAGACTCATCTGGCCCGGGCGCGCCGCCTGCGATAGCTTCCGATGCTCACGTCTGCATGTCGAGTCGACGAATGCGCCTGAGCGCCCCGTTCCCTGTGTTGTTCTTCGCCAGCGCCGCACACGGCTTCAACCACGTACTGCTCGCCCTTTACGTCACGCTGGTGCTGGTGATGACGCAGGCCTGGCACCTGCCCTACAGCAACATGATCGGGCTGTGGACCTTGGGCGCGATGTTCATCGGCCTTGGCGCGCCGCTGGCCGGCTGGTTCGCGGATCGCGTCGGCGAAACGAAGATGCTGGTGCTATGCTTCCTCAGCCTTGGCATTTCGGGGATGTTGTGCGGGCTTGTGCAGAACACGACCCAGCTCGAAGCGGCGCTGGCGCTGCTGGGGCTGTCCGGTTCCATCTATCATCCGGTCGGGTTTTCCTGGGTGGTAAAGCACGCGCGCATTCGTGGCCGCGCCATCGCTGTAATGGGCGTGGCGGGTAGCATCGGCGTCGCGCTGGGGCCGATCACGGCAGCTGGTCTTGCGTCCCTCTGGGGCTGGCGCGAGGCCTTCATTCTCCCGGGCGCGATCACATGCGCGCTTGGACTGGTGCTGGCCGGATTCCATTTCGCCGGACGCATTGTCGATCGGACGGAGGATGCCATGCCGCATACCCACGCGTCGCCCACGCGCGCCGACATGACGCGCGCCTTCGCCGTGCTGTCGCTCACCATGACGGCCACGCTGATGCTCTACAGCGCCTTCGGCACCGCACTGCCAAAGCTGGTGCAGTTGAGCAATGTCGCGGGACCGGGCGAGCTGTTCCTGATCGGCGCAATCGCCGGGAGCATCCAGCTGGTGGGCGCGAGCGCGCAATTCCTTGGCGGCCACATCGCCGATCGCGGCAGCGTCAAACGCGCCTATATCGCCGGATTTTTGATTCTTGCGGCGTTGTTTCCGCTGGTGGCGGCGAGCCACGGCTGGGGTATGCCTGCCGCCGCGGTGCTAGTGGTCTTCACCTTTGAATCGATGGCGCCGGTCGAAACCATGCTGCTCGCCCGCTACACGCCGGCCGCGCGGCGCGGCACCGTGTTCGGCATTCGCTACGGGCTATCGGCGATCGGCACGCCCGCCGGAGTTTGGCTGGTGGCGCGCCTGTACAACGGCTCGACCCATTTTCTTTATCTTTTGGCAGCTCTCGCGATTGCCGCAGTGCTCGCGACCGCCGCAGCCCTTTACCTGCCGGCTGATCGGGTTCCGGTAGCGGTGCCCGCCGAATAGCCGCCCCAGTCCGAGAGCAGGTGACACGCCTCTGTGATGGCGCGCCGCACCTCCCTTGACCA
>DASXLF010000434.1:0-1627 GCA_036496405.1 Steroidobacteraceae bacterium
GTTCGAGAGCATCATCTCGACCGTTTGCACCAGTTGCGATCAGCGAGTTCTGCCCATACCCTACAATTGGAGAAAATTTGGAGAAGCGAAGGGCGCTGAGACGATTGCGCCGCATAAACCTTTGATTTTGCTGGCGCTCCCTAGGGGACTCGAACCCCTGTTTTCGCCGTGAGAGAGCGCGCTAGATAAACGACCGCAAACGAGCGCGTCTTGTAAAATCGTTATATTTCAATATATTGATAACGGCGGCAAACGGCGGCAGACTGGCGCGGACACCCCGATCTTTGGTTCATCTTTGGTCAGGGCACAGTCGAGGGAGGACCATGTCCGGCACTGTCAAGCACGCGAGATTGGAGAGCCAGAGTGCCCGCGCCCGACTCAAGCGCGGCCGCCAGCCGCATTGGCAAGCGCTGGTGGAGGGCAGGTTGCATCTCGGCTGGCAGTGCTGGAAAGGAGAGCCAGTAGGGCGCTGGCTGCTGCGCCGCTATGTCGGCGACGGCAAGTACCGCGTGCAGGCCTTGGGGCGTGCCGACGACGCCGCCCGCGCCGATGGTGCCGACGTGCTCAGCTTCGAGCAGGCCAAGGCCAAGGCGCACGCGATGGTGGCCAGCCCAAATGGCAACGGCAATGACCCGATCGTCCGCCTCACCGTGCGGCAGGCAATGCACCGCTACATCGACTACAAGCACCAGAAGGGACAGCCGGTCGGCGATCTCATCAGCCGCTGCAAGGTGCACATCATTCCCACGCTCGGCGACCTCGTGGTCAGCGAGTTGAGCGCTGAGCAGCTGCGTCGTTGGCTGGCCACCATGGCCGCCGCCCCGGCGCAGCGCCGCGCCAAGGGCAGCAGGCCCCAGTTCCGCCCCGAGCCAGCCACCGACGAGGGGCATCGCCAGCGCCGCGCCAGCGCCAACCGGGTGCTCACCATGTTCAAGGCCGCGCTCAACCACACCTACGACGAGGGCCACGTTGCCAGCCGCGACGCCTGGGGCCGCAGGCTTGCCCCGTTCGAGAAGGTCGAGGTGGCACGCGTGCGGTATCTGACGGTCGCTGAGGCGGAGCGGCTGATCAACGCCTGCGAACCGGACTTCCGCTCACTGGTGCGCGCAGGGCTCGAGACCGGCTGCAGGTATGGCGAGCTGATCCGGCTGGAGGTCTGCGACTTGAACCCGGATGCCGCCACGCTAGCGATTCGGCAGAGCAAGAGCGGCAAACCGCGGCACGTGGTCCTCACCGAAGAGGGTGCGGCGTTCTTTCGCCAGCAGACTGCCGGACGCAGCGGGCACGAGCTGATGTTCCGTCACGGCGACGGCGGCGCTTGGAAAACGTCTGAGCAGGCGCGGCCGATGAAGGAAACTTGTGAGCGCGCCGAGATCAAGCCCACGATCAGTTTCCATATCCTGCGCCACACATGGGCCAGCCTTGCCGTCATGAATGGCACGCCGCTACTGGTGGTCGCGAAGAACCTTGGGCACGCCGATACGAGGATGGTCGAGAAGCACTACGGCCACTTGGCCCCGAGCTTCATCGCCGATGCCATCCGGGCCGGCGCCCCGCGCTATCGCGTGAAGGCCGTCAAGCGGCTGGTCCCGCTGCGGTAACCAAGCTCAGGGCGACGAAAGCAACC
>DASXLF010000435.1:0-21178 GCA_036496405.1 Steroidobacteraceae bacterium
CGCGGCCGGCCACGTTGGCCATGTCGGCAAAGTTGCTGCGCAACTGGTCGGCGTAATCCTCGGTGAGCGGAAGCTGCCAGGCGCGGTCATCGGTGCGCGCCCCGGCATCGACCAGCTCGCGCGCGAGGGCATCATCGTTGGCCATGACCCCGCTGAAGTGATTGCCCAGGGCAATCACGCAGGCGCCGGTGAGCGTTGCAAAGTCGACCACCGCTTCCGGTTCGTAACGCCGTGCGTAGTTCAACGCGTCGCACAGAATCAGGCGTCCCTCGGCATCCGTGTTGAGTATCTCCACCGTCTGACCGGAGGCGCTGGTAACAATATCGCCGGGCTTGATGGCGCGGCCACCGGGCATGTTCTCGCAGGCGGCCACCAGCCCAATCAGATTGATCTTCAGTTCCGCGCGGGCCGCGTAGTCGACGGCTGCGAGTACGGTCGCGGCGCCACACATATCGAACTTCATCTCGTCCATCGCCGGTGGATCCTTGAGCGAGATGCCGCCAGTGTCGAAGGTGACACCCTTGCCCACCAGCACCAGTGGTGCCCGGTTGCGCCGGGCGCCGCGATATTCGAGCACGATGAAGCGCGGCGGTTCGGCGCTGCCGCGGGTCACGGCCAGCAGGCAGCCCATTTTGAGGCGGCGGATGCCGGCCTCATCGAAGATGCGGACGCGCAGGCGCCGGCGGTAGCTGCGCTCGAGTTCGCGCGCCTGCGCCGCCAGATAGCGCGGCGTGCACACATTGGCCGGCAGGTTGCCGAGGTTGCGCAGCAGCCGCGCGCTTTCAGTCAGTGCGGCACCGGCGGTCAGTCCGCGTCGCACCGTGGCCACTGCAGCGGCCGCCACCGGACCACACAGTATCCGCGCCAATGCCGGTGCCCGGGGCTTGCGCGCTGACTTCAGGTCGTTGATGCGGTAGAGGCTGCTGCCGGTAACCTCGGCGATAGCGCGGCCAAAGTAATAATCATCCAAATCGCGTGCGGCGGGCCGCTCGAGCGCCAATGCGGCCGAGACAATGCGCGTGCGCGCGAGCGCGGCAACGGCACTGGCCAGAGCCCGCCGCCAGGCACGGCGGTTGAACTGCGATCTGTTGCCCAGGCCCACCAGCAGCAGCCGTGCGCTGCGTACTCCATTGGGCTCGGAGATCAGCAGTGTCTCGCCGGCTCGCCCCGAAAAGTCACCGCGTGCCAACAGTGCGCGCACCCGTCCGCGCATGGAGCGATCCACCACCTGTGCCTCGGGACCGAGTTCGGCGCGCTCGAACACCCCGATTGCCAGGCAATCAACCCGCTGTTCGGCCGCCTTGCGGCTAAAAGCTTCGAATCGCATCGTGTTAATCCTTGTTTGCCCGCGAAATATTCGTATAACTTAGCGGCCGCTGCCGGCGATCCTCGCCTGGAAGTGTAGCCGAAGCGAAGCGTTAGATGAGGGCCTGTTGCGAATTCTGCAGCGCTATATCCTCCGGGAAATGACCGTCAACTTCCTTGGCGTGACGGTGGTGCTGTTCGCCATCCTGTTCGTCAACCAGGTCGGCGCGGTGCTGGCGCGGGCGGCGCAACTGCAGTATCAGAGTGGCTTCGTGCTGGAATTGATCGGGCTGGGCGCGGCCCAGAACGTGGCCATTCTGCTGCCGATCGGATTGCTGCTGGGCATCGTGCTGGCCTTTGGACGGCTCTATCACGACAGCGAGATGGCGGCGGCTCAGGCCTGCGGGGTGGGCGTTGGGCGGGTCGCGGTCGCGGTCTGGCTGCTGGCGCTGCCGGTAACGGCGCTGATCGTGCTGCTCAACTTCGAGCTGGCGCCGCGCGCTGCCGCGGCCGAGGCGGCCATGCGCGAGGAGGCATTGCGCGCCAGCGTCACGGCCCCGCTGGCGCCCGGCAACTTCCGCAGCTTTGCCGGCGGGCGCATCGTCGTCTATGCACGCACCGCCGATGCCAATGGTGATCTGGCCGGTGTGTTCGTCAAACGTAGCAACGACGCTACGGTCGAGACCACAGTGGCGCGCCGCGCGCACTATGCGGTGTCCAGCGACGGCCAGAGCGAGACCATCACCTTGTACGATGGCCAGCGGCTGGAAGGCATTCCGGGCAGCACGCGCTATCGCATCATGCGCTTCGAGCAGCAGGTGATTCCAATCCGCACGCCCGAGAGCGGCCGGCATGCGCAGCGGCTGGATGAACTGAGCAGCGCGCAATTGTTTGACAGCGACAATCCCAGGCTCCAGGGCGAACTGCAATGGCGCATGGGATTGCCGATCATGACGCTGGTGCTCACCGTTCTGGCAGTGCCACTTGGCCGCCTGCGTCCGCGCCAGGGACGCTATGCCCATGTCTGGATCGCGGTGCTGGTATTCGCGCTTTATTCCAATCTGGCCCTCGCGGCCCGCACCTGGGTTGAACACGGCAAGATCGGGCCGCACCTGGGACTCTGGTGGGTGCATGGCTTGTTTCTGTTGGGCACACTCGCGGCCCTGGCATGGCCGAAACTGCAGCGCTTGTGGCGCGCGCGGCGCACAGCCACATGACGCTGCTGGACCGCTACATCGCCTGGACGCTGCTGTCGGCCATCGCGCTGGTCATGGCGATACTCATAGTGCTGGGCATGCTGTTCGTCTTCATCGGCGAGCAGGGGGATATCGGCATCGGTCACTACGGGATGCTCGATGCGCTGGCGTATTCGGCCATGTCGGTGCCGCAATTCGCGCTCGAATCCTTTCCGGCCGGCGCGCTGGTGGGCGCCTTGTTCGGGTTCGGCGTGCTGGCGCGCAGCCAGGAGATGACGGTGATGCGCGCTTCTGGCATGTCGAAGCTGCGGCTGAGTGCTGCGGCGCTGATCAGCGCCGGACTGCTGATCGGCGTGTCACTGCTGATCGGAGAGTTCCTGGCGCAGCCGCTCGGGCAGCTGGCCGATGCGCGCAAGGCGTTCGCCAAATACGCCAACATCAGCTTCGCCGGCGCCGGGGGCGCTTGGATTCGGGACGGCGACACCATACTCAACGTGCAGGGGCGCTCCAGCCTGGCGCAGTTCGGCGGCATGTTGATCTTCGAGCTCAAGGGCGACAACCGCCTGACCGCCATCGGCCACGCCGAGCACGCTACCGCCGCGGGGCGGCAGGCCTGGCAATTGCAGAATTACTCCGAGTCACGCTTCACTGAAAATTCAGTGACCAGCCTGCAATCCTCTGCGCGCGTGCTGCATACCGCGGCTGGTGCCGATCTGCTGCAGCTCGCGGTGAGCGACCCGAGTGAGCTGGCGCTGCATACGCTCTATACCGCCATCCACTATTTGCGCAGCAATAATCTCGACGCCAAGCAATATATATTTGCATTCTGGTCGCGGCTGGCACGCACGGCGGGCATCCTGGCGGCATTGCTGTTCGCACTGCCATTCGGTTTCGGTGCCATGCGCTCGACCTCACTGAGCGCGCGTACCACCCTGGGATTCGCGCTCGGCATTCTGTACTTCTTTCTGCAGCGGCTGGTTGAAAGCGGCACCCTGGTTTTCAACCTCAATCCGCTGCTGCTGGCCTGGGCACCCACCGGACTGCTGGCGCTGGCCGCGCTGCTGCTGATCCGGCGGGTGCGCTAGGCTAATGCCAGTCGTTGTGCCGGGCCTTGGCCTCGGCCGAGGCATCCAGAGGCTCGCCGCTGATATGCTCGTTGACGGCCTGCAACAGCGCTGGTGGCATGGCCGAGCTGGCCATGCGATATGACTGAGGGCTGCCGGCGGAGCTGGCGGATTCCGTCCCCAGTAATGTCAGGACACGCCACTGCTGTTGCTCCCGGCACGCCAGACCGGCGAGCGCACGGCCGTTGTCGATAACGAAGGTACGGCAGTAACCTCCGCTCCGGGCGCGAAAAGTCAGGCCGATGCGCACCGCTCGCGCGACCGGGGTGGCGCTGGCGAGCTGCTCATTCAGGGCTCGGTTCAATGAGCCTCTGGCCAGCAATGATCCGTTGCGGTATTCGGTCAAGTTGTTGCCACTGATCATGGTCTCTATGAATGTTCCGGCGCCCAGCCCGACCAGCAGGCTCGCGGCGACCGTCATGACGGTGCGGCGCGGGATCGGCAGCCGGCGCTTCTCGGGACGCCGCGCACGCGCGGCGCGCGCACGCGCCAGGTCAATGATCTGCGCCGGGCCGCCGCCGGAAAGCCGCGCGGCATTGACCAGACGCTGCGGCACCGTCTCGGTGAGCGCGTCATCGAACGCCTTGTGCAGTCGGCCGCGCAACGCGCGATGCCGCGCCACTCGCTGCGCCAGCCGCGCATCAAGTGCAATCGCCTGCTCGATACGGGCATGTTCCGGACCCTCGAGCTCACCGTCGACGTACGCGGTCAATAATTCGTCCGGGATGTTCGTGGTCATGCGGCGTCTCCGGGCTCCAGCAACTCCTGCAAGGCTTCGCGCCCACGGGCGAGGCGGCTGGTCAGGGTTCCCATGGGTACGCCAATGATCTGCGCGGCTTCTTTGTAGGGCAAGCCCTCGATGAGAACCAGGGCCACGGCCATGCGCTGCTCCTCGGGCAATTGCGCCAGCGCCTGCTGCACCGACAGCGTGCCGCTGGCATCGCCGCCGGGGTCGGGCACGGACTCGGTGGGCGTAGCGTGGTCGAATATCCGGGCTTGCCGGCCGCGCGCGCGCAACTCGTCGATCCAGGCATTTTTGATGATGCCGTACAGCCAGCTGTCCAATCGCGTGTCGCTTTGCCACTGCTCCAGGTGGGTAAGCGCCCGCTCAAGCCCAAGCTGCACCAGGTCATCGGCATCGTGCGGATTCCTCGTCAAAGCCCGCGCAAATCGTCGCAGTTTCGGCAGCAGCTCGATGATCCGGCTCTGCAGCAGATCATCGGCGCTCATCTATCTTCCATACGTTTGAACTCGGTCATTTATTCCATGGGCCGGGCAAAAAATTGTGCCGTGGAAGGCGACGTGGATCGTGTGGCGAGAATTGCGGCAATGCTAGCATCGTTGCTGAGGAGCACAGCAACATGAGACCGGGTACCGCCGCGGCGCTTTTTGCATTGGTGTGCGGCGCGCTGACGCAGCGCGCATCGCCGCAGATCAATCTGCCGGCAGTGCGCTTACCGCAGGTACCGACCCAACTGCCGCTCGGTACAAATCTCAATCAACTGGCCGACCCGGGCGGGGCACTGGGGGTGCGCGCGTTGGCGGCCCAGCGCCTGATCCGCTCCAACCGCCAGACGCTGGAGGCCGATCCGAACGGAGCGCCCATCGTGCGCGCGCAGCTGGTGGTGCTGGATCTGTCCACCGGCGCGCTGGCGGCGATTAATGCCGCCGGATTTACGGTGCTTCGCCGCCAGACATTGCCCGGACTCGACAGCGAGATGTTCGTACTGCGTGCGCCGGCAGGCATGAGCACCCGGCGTGCGCTGGCGCGAGTGCGCGAACTGGCACCGCAGGCGAGCGCCGACTACGACCACTTGTATAGCGGCAGCGCTGCGGCTGCGACCGGCGCGGCACGGTCGCAGGAAAGTGGGGCGGCCCGCCCGACGCTCGCTGATGCGCCGCGCGGTGCCCGCGTCGGCCTTATCGACGCCGGCGTGCAGCCTGGACATGCGGTTTTCCAATCGAGCACCGTCACTCTGTGGGGGTGCGACGGCCAGAGTGTCCCCAGTGCGCACGGCACGCAGGTGGCATCGCTGCTGGTGGGCGATGCCGCGCCGTTTCGCGGCGCCGCACCGGGCGCAACGCTGTACGCCGCCGACGTGTATTGCGGTGCGCCCGCCGGCGGCGCGATAGACACGATCGCGGCGGCCTTTGGTTGGCTGAGCAGCCAGCGCGTTGCCGTGATCAACGTCAGCCTTGTCGGTCCCGACAATCTGATTCTCAGGCGAATCGTGCAACAGATGACTGAACACGGGTTCGTGATCGTGGCCGCTGTCGGCAACGACGGACCGGCCGCAGCTCCTCTTTATCCGGCCTCGTACACCGATGTGGTCGCTGTCACAGCCATCGACGCGCAACACCACCTGCTGCTGGAAGACGGACACGGACCCCAGGTGCGCTTCGCCGCACCGGGTGCCGACATGGCCGCCGCGACGCTGCCGGACGGCTATGTGACGGTGCGCGGAACCTCGTTCGCCGCACCCATAGTGGCCGGACTATTGGCACTGCGGTTGCCGGAACCGGACCGCGCCGAGGCGCAACAGGTAGTGGCATCGTTGGCCACGGAGGCGGAACACCGCGGGAACGCTGCCCGCGACGAGTCCTACGGATGGGGCGTAGTGGGCGCCAATGTGCGCACCGCGCCGGCGCTGGTCCGGGCACGTCCATTGCGTGAGCCATAGGACTAGGATTGGTGCGATGCAGCGTAGGGAAGAAAACCGGGTCGCCGCTCGTTATATCTGGTGAAGGTCGCGATTTGCCGCGGCCATAGCTGGAGATCCACATGAATACGACTCACATTGTAAAAGTGGCGACCATTGCCGCCATGCTCGGGCTGAGCTCGTTGTCCCTGGCCGGTGGCCTCGCCGGCGGTTTGGGCGGTGGCATCGGTGGCGGGCTTGGTGGTGGCATGTCGAGCCCCGCAGGCCATTTTGGCGGCAGCACCATGGGCAACTTCGCGACCAATCAGCAGCTGAATGCCGGCCATAGTGCGACCTCGACCGCCAAGTCGACGGCGCAGAAGAGCACCCCGGCCCCGACCCCACCGCCGACGTCAGCGGCAGTCGGTGGTTCGAGCCAGGCGGGACCCGCATCAGTGAGCGCGGGCGCCTCGGCCTCGAAGTGAAGTGAGCGACGCGCGGCGGCGCGGCACCGGCCGCGCCGCCGCGCTGATTCGATGGTAGCCTCCCGGCACTCAATCACCTCGGAGCTGCACCATGAATCTGCATGTCACGATCGGTCCGATTGTCGCCCTTATCGCCGGCATCCTGATTCTGTTGATGCCGCAGTTACTGAACTACATCGTCGCGATCTACCTGATTATCATCGGCGTAATGGGACTGATCGGCAGCGGTTCGCTGCGCCAGAAGCTTCCCTAAGAATCGGGTTGAACAGGCCGTGGCCGATTGTCCTACCTGATTTGCATATAAAAGGAGATTCCGCCTCGTCATACCGCTCTCGCACACTGCGCCCGGTTCGTTATTCATTAACTCTCAACGGTACCGAGGATCGCAAGTATGAAACAGCTAGTGGCAGTGTTGTTGTTGGCCGTGCCCGCGCTGGCCTTCAGCAGCAGCAAGGACGAATCGTTTTACAAGAACGCTGCTGAGGGCGGCATGGCGGAAGTCAACGCCGGCAGACTGGCGCAGGAGAAGGGCGGCAGCCAGGCGGTCAAGGATTTCGGCGCCATGATGGTCAAGGATCACAGCGCCGCGAATCAGAAATTGCAGGCCCTGGCCGCAGCGCAGGGGGTCAAGCTGCCTGGCAGCCCGAGTCTCATGCAGCAGGCCACGGCCAAAGAATTGAAGATGAAATCCGGGGACTCATTTGATAAGTCCTATATCAAGGACCAGATCAAGGCGCACGAGGAAACCGTAGCGTTGTTCAAGAAGGAGATTGATTCCGGAACGGATACCGCCGCGCAGCAGTTTGCCAGCGCCACTTTGCCGACGTTGCAGATGCATCTTACCAAGATCGATCAGATCGCCGCCGCGGCAGGCATCAGCAAGTAAGGCCCCATGCCCGGGTTGCAGCGCTCGCCGATCGATGGTTCAGCGAGCGCTGCCACGGCCATAGGTGCTCGCCCACGTCTGGCTGCAGCTACCGGCGCTCATCGGTTATCTCGTTGTTACCGCTGAACTGGCTTGCGAAACGGCGCGCGTGCGCAGCAATATGATTCCGTCTCTATCCTGCAACGTTATTGATGTCACCTGATGCCCGTCGTTGATCGATGGCGCCTGCGATCCCGCGATTTTCGTGAACTTAGCCTCCAACGTAACCGTCTGGGTGCCATTGCCCTTGGGGTTTACCAGCGCAATGCCATTTTGAAAGTCGCGCCGATAAATGCCCTTCTGCCATGGAGTGAGCGGCGGACCGGTTGTCGCTTGGCCAAGTTTTGCGTCGTACTCATCGAACCAGGGAACGTCGTTATAGCTTTCCGACCCGTTAAACGTGAAGTATCCATCGTCCATAAGGCATGAAGTCAGACCGTATCGCATAGCTTGATAGTCGGTTGGCTTGCCGACTTGCGCGAACATGCCCAGCTTCGGCGGCGCTAGTGCCTTCATGATCTGACGGTACGAGTTCATCATGGTCTTCCAACCGCCCCAGGTCTCTACTGACCAGGAATAGCCGATTAATCCTTCCATGAATCCGCCATTCAGCGTCTGATCCAGTTCCGGAAATACGGCATTTGAATCGCCCAGGGTCCCGACGTTGCCTATTTGATACTTGCCGGGCATCAGCGTTCTTAGGTCGGCGAAATACGCTGCGTACCCCTCGCGGAACCACTTCTGAACTGCGGGATCAGTGTGGTAGTCCGTGACTCCGTCCAGATTCCAATCCCCATCGGCACGGGGTCGCCAAAAAACATTGTCAGTAAAAAGCCCATCCAAAGAGGGATTTGGTTTGACATATGACGTGACTGCCCACTGCGCATACCAATCAATCCATCTCAAACCATGAGCGTCCTTCGGCGCGAACAAGGTATTGTTAATCTGAAAGAATGGGCCGCCGCCGCCTTGAAAAAAAGACGCGACCGGATCGCCGCTGGTTCCAGTGCGATAGAGAAACCAGTTCATTGACTTGATCTTGTTCCAGACCGGCTGCAGATAGCCTGAAGCGCTGACCGACTGGCCGATTGCGTCAGTTTCCTCATAAATGAACGTTTCGATGTTCGGGTTGGCGCGTTTCAAGTTTTGCAGCATTTTCTCGAACGTCATCGAACGACCGTGCTCCCAACCGGGCCAGTAGCTGAAGACTGCGACGCTAGTTCTGGCAATCCTCGTGTGATAGGTTTGATCATCGTAGTTTTGAGGGGAGCCGGTTACAAAGGCTCCTATGCGTGGAAACGGCGGAGGCTGAAAGGCCCACACGCTTTCGACGCCGAGGATGCTAGTGAGGAGAATCGCGAAAACCACGCGTTTGTGCATGTTTATCTCGAACAGACGATGGCGGGTGTGAACCGCGAATTGAGCAAATACATGCTATCACGCGGCGTAATAGCTCTTCACGGGCGACCGAATCCAATGCGCTACATCTAAGGTACCCCCCGAATTCAACAGAGGCAGGACCGAAGTGATAACGAATCTGAGAATACGGCCACTAATTTTCGGCATGGCTTCATTTGTGCCGGGCGTAACGCGCGTATTTCGAAGAGGAACCGGCGGTACGTCATCGGCAAGGTATTGCTACGGCGTGTGGATGAGGCACCTGATCAATGCGTACGCCTGCGGCCATATTCAGGTTCCCGAGACCGTGGCTGAATTGGGTCCGGGCGACTCATTGGGCGTCGGTCTGGCAGCGCTTCTCTCTGGCGCCAGTCGCTACTATGCCTTTGATTTCATCAAATACGCTGACAATCTGGAAAATATTCAGGTTTTCGATGAACTCGTGCAGCTATTCAATGAGAATGCCGATATTCCGGATGAACAGGAATTCCCGGAGGTTATACCCAAACTCGATTCCTACAAATTTCCCTCACACGTTCTTGATAGCCGACAACTTCGACGATCGCTCGCGCCCGATCGAATACGAAGGATTCGTGCTGCGATCGCTGCGGCTTCCGATTCCGACAATATGATTACTTATGTTGCGCCTTGGCTTGATTCAGGTTTGGTCAAGAGCCACAGCGTGGATATGATTTTTTCCCAAGCTGTCCTTGAACACATAGACCCGCTTCGTGAAGCTTATGGTGCCATGCACTCCTGGCTTAAACCGTCCGGGCTCATGTCCCATTCAATCGACTTCAAATCGCACGGGCTTACTACCGACTGGAATGGTCACTGGACACAGTCAGAGATCGCCTGGAAGCTGTTGCGCGGGAAGCGTCCCTACATGATTAATCGGCAGCCCTACGCCACGCACTTGAAGCTGTTACAGGACGCTGGCTTCGATCTGTTGTGTGACCAACATTACAAGCTGCCATCCCGGATCACCGGCTCGATGGTTGCCAGACGATTTTCCAAGTTTTCCGAAGCAGACCTCAGCATTAGCGAGACATTTATTGTGGCTGTGCCGTCTGCTCGGCGCGTGAGTTAGCGGGCGGCTTAGTCCTGCCGTGACGCTGGTAAGCGCACAGTAACGGTGGTGCCGCGCGATTCGAGGGCGCTTCGGGCACAGACGCTGCCCCCGTGCAGCCGCGTCAGTTTCTGAGCCAGTGCCAGTCCCAGGCCGGCGCCGGCGTTGCGGCGGCGGCCGGCATCGCCCTGTAAGCCGTCGAACAGGTAGGGCAGCAGATCGGCTGCGATTCCGATACCGGAGTCGGTGACATCGACGCGCGCGAAGCCGTCGGCGCGACTGAGGCGGACTCGCACTTGTCCGCGATCGGGCGTGAGTTTCAGGGCATTGGCGAGCAGATTGTGAACCACTTGCTGAATGCGTGCGGGATCCAGTCGCAATGGCCCGGTGTCATCGTCGATCTGCGACTCAAACGCAACGCCGCGGCTCTCGGCGAGCGGCCGCAGCGTGCCGACGGCGTTAGCTATCAGCTCAGATAATTGCGTTTCGCGCAGCTCGAGCTGCAGCTGGCCACGCGACAGGCGGGACAAATCCACCAGATCATCGATGAGCTGCTGCTGCGCGGCCGCCGCTCTGCCGATCATCCTGGCTCCCTCCAGCAGCGCCTGCTCGCACACCTTGCCGCTGGCGAACATGCGCGACCACAGTCGTATGGTGTTCAGCGGTGTGCGCAGGTCGTGGCTTACCGTGGCAATGAAGTCATCCATGGCGCAACTGGTCGCTTGCGCATCGGCGTACAGCTGTTGCGCGTTCTGCAGTGCCACCTGCAGCGCAGACTCTTTTTGCCGCCTGGCGCTGATATCCGTGAATGTGATGACGGCGCCCAGAAGGCGCTTGTCCGGCGTCAGATCGGGCAGCGTACGCCATAAGTAGTCGCGGCCGCTGTGGCTGCGCACCTCAGCGTCGATGGGCGCCGGACTGAGCAACACGCGGCTGGCATTTTCCATCAGTTCGCCGTCGCTGAACTTGCGCGGCAAGTGCGCGAGCGGCCGGCCGATATCAGCGGTCGCGATTTCCAGCAGGTCGCTGACTGCGGGCGTAAAGCTGCGTACTGTCAACTGCGTGTCCAACCATACCGCCGCGACGCCGGCGCTGTGGAGCATCTGCACCGGATCCGGGGCGTGGCCTTCGAGCGCGCTCATTTTTTGCCCGCGGCGGATGGCGCCGGGGGTTGTGCAACCTTGTCTTGAGCCTCGTCGGTCAGACCTGCGCAGTCGGCATCCTTGGCAAGGCCGGGGTCGATGAACGCCAGTGCGGCGGCAATCGGTGTGCCGATGGTGGCAAGAGCGGCCGCCACGGCGCCTTGCTTGACCACCGCTTGTGTCGACAGACCCACGGTTGGGTGGCGCAACGTACCGCGGATATTGATCGGCGAGCGCAGGCGGCCGAAGCGCAGTTTCTTGGGCTTGCCCTGAAGGTTCAGATCCAATTTTTCATCATTCAAGGTGATGTGCCCGTTACCCGTGACCAGGACATTCTGCGTATCGAACAGCAGGCGCTGCGCCTGAGCGTCGCCGTCCTTGAGTTCGAATTCGGCGATACCGCAGCGGATCGCGACGTTCTGCTCCTTTTTGTCCAGCAACAACCCCAGGCCGCGCAGCATGTCGATTCCGGTTAGCTCCGCAAACGCTTCTCGCATCTCGCCATGGGGAATCACGGCGCTTATGGTGCCGTTGGCGTGCGCGGCAATCGCGTGCACGGAGTTTCCGTGACCTTCCAAGCGCAGTCGTCCCTGCATCACACCGTCGAGCGGAGCCTGGGTCGATTTTTTGGACTTGAACTGATCCAGATGGATGTCGCTGAGCCGGATATCCATACTGGTGTCCGGCGGCCCGTTGCCGGTGGTCAGGCGAATCTGCCCGGCGAGCCGGCCGGCCGGTAATTCGAAATCGACCGGGTCGATGTTCAAGACGCCATGATCGAGTTTGAGTTTGAAGGAAACGTTCTTGATCGGCACCTTCTCGGCCTGAATGGAATCGGCGCGAAAATCCACCGCCGCATCCATGGCGCGCAGCCGGTCGAACTGAAATTCGAACACCGGCATGAGCAGCGGTGAAACCGGCTGTTGCTGTGGCGCCGGCGTCTGCGTGGGTTTATTGCCGTTGTCGGGCTGCGGCACCCCGGCGCCGAATGCTACCCCGAGATCCTCGAGATTCAATGAGCGCGAGGCCAGTGTCGCGGTGAGCCGTGGGCGGCCGTCCTTGTCCGCCAAATCCACGGTGCCCTTGCCGCGCATGTCGCTGCTGCCGATTTTGCCGGTCAGATCATCGAGCGCGAAGTGGTTACCGTCGCGATGCAAATGCACGGACAACTGGTACGGTGGCGTCAGCGGTAGCGCCAGATTGGTCAGGTAGTACAGGTTGGCGAGGTTCTGGCCTCGAACCTGGATGTCGGCATCGATGCCGCCGAAATCAAACGGCTTCGCAATGGATCCGCCAATCCTGGCGTTCGACGGTCCGGCATCGATGTCGGCCTGGAAGCGGTAGGGGTGGTCCAGTTTGATGTCCAGCAGCGCATCGCCGTGAAAAGTGAGTTTGAATGGCTCCTTGTTGAGCGTGCCCTGGCCCTGGAGCTGAAACGGCGCGCTGGTCTTGCCGCCACCGCTCTCCATCGCGCCCACCACCCCATTGAAAGTCAGCTTGCGAATGGCGTCGTCCACCGCCAGTGAGCCGCCGCGCAGCGCAAAGTGGCGCAATGGCGGCAGGCGAGTGGGTTTCTGCGATTTGCTCTTGGGTGATTGGTTAAAATCCCAATTGGCGCGGCCGTTTTCCTGGCGCAGCAGGGCGACCTTGGGATTGTCCAGTTCCAGAGTCTGCAGTACCAGGCGCGCCAGAAACAACTGCGACAACACCACGGCCACGTGCAGGCGCGGCAACTCGACCATATTGCCACCGCCGGCCCACTGCGGATTGGCGATGGTGAGATTCTCTATGTCGGCGCTGGGTGTGGAGGAAAACAAATGAACCCGCAAACTGCCGATAGTGATCTGCCGGTCGAGATGGTGGGACAGGGCGCGGCTCAGCGGCCCGCGCGCGGCATTCCAGTTGATCAGTCCCAGGCACAAAACCAGTAAGGCCAGGATCACGACCACGCCGCCGATCCAGCGTACCGGCCGCGGTATACGATTGAAGGGCAATGGGTTCATGGCTGCACTTCATTGGACAGTAGCGGCGCCGCAATGGCTGAACAGTCGGATTTGTCCGATAAGAGCGGCGCCGTTGGCGCGGCTCCGCGCGAGTGCATGCAACGCGTGAGCCGTCTCCTACAATAAATGGGCGCGACGTTACGGTTAAGGGTGTGAGCGCGCTCACGTTCAGCTGTCTGCACCATTCACATACTTTCTTTCCATGCACACTCGGGAAATTAATCTGCGCCGGCTGGCGCGCGAGCGACTGGCGAGCGGTGAATTGCCGCCGGTTCGTCCCGGGCTCACGCTCGACCGGCCAGGGAGCGGACAGCCGTGTGCGCTGTGCGGTGCGCCGGTGCTGTTCGAGGAGTTGGAGTGCCGCCTGCCGGGCGATCTGGGTGCGCACCGGTTTCGCTTTCATCTCGCGTGTCACAAGCAATGGGTATGCGCATCGGTGAGCCAGCGGACATGACCATGACCGCTGCTAGAATCCGACCATGGTTGCGTCATGAAGATCGTCGCCGTCACGAACATCAAAGGCGGAGTCGGCAAGACCACCACCGCCGTCAACCTGGCTTTTCTGTGTGCGGCCGGCCGGCAGGCGACGCTGCTGTGGGATCTGGACCCGCAGGGTGCGGCCAGTTTTCTATTGCAGTGCGAAGCGAATCAGCGCGCCTCGGCTAAGAAGCTGGTCGGTGGCAAGCGCGAGCTGACGGAACTGCTCATCCCGAGCGGCTACGACAATCTGGATGTCCTGCCGGCGGATTTCTCCTACCGCAATTTCGATCTGCATCTGAGCGAGCGCAAGCGGCCCACGGAACGCCTGCTGAAAATGAGCCGATCCCTGCGCGAGCTTTATGCGGCACTATTTCTCGACTGTCCGCCCGGAATCTCGCTGCTCTCCGAGAACGTGCTGCGTGCGGCTGACGCGGTGGTGGTACCGATGTTGCCGACACCGTTGTCGGTGCGCATGCTGACGCAGCTACGTGACTTCGTGCATGCCAACGAGTGGAACGATCTGGCGCTGCTGCCCTTCTTCTCCATGGTGGATCGCCGCAAGTCGCTGCATCACGACGTCATTGCGAGCGCGCGCGAGCAATTTCCGGAGCTGCTGGCCACGGAAGTGCCGTATTCGAGCGAGATTGAACGCATGAGTCTGCGGCGCGCGCCGCTGCCTGCCTATGCGCCCGGCAGCATCGTCGGGCACATCTATCGCGCGCTGTGGAGCGAAATCGAGACGCGAATGGCCGGCGCCCCCGCAAGTCACTGATTCCATGGCGCTCCCTACGAGATTCGAACTCGTGTTCCAGCCTTGGGAGGGCTGAGCTAGCCGTCTTTGCTGGTCATCGATGTTCATTAACTTATTGATTGCACTGAGTGCATGTACGCCAATGGTCAGCAGCATTTTCCTCTGTTTTTCCGTATAATTCCGTACGCAGAAATCGAAGGCGGAAGAGAACATGGACATCAGCGGGAAAAAGACGCGGGAACGGCTCACACCCAAGCGGGAGCCGTACTGGCAACGGCTGAAGAAGGGCTCCTATCTGGGGTTCCGACGCGGGCCGGATAGCTGGGTAGTTCGCCATCGTGGCCGGGATGGCGCGCAGGTCTATCACGCGCTGGGCGAGGGGATGGATTTCGACGCCGCCAAGACGATGGCCGAGGGGTGGCTGGCGCAGGTGGCAGGATCTGCTGTGCGCCGGCCCAAGCGCGGCACAGTGCGTCAGGCGCTCGAAGCGTATGTGGCCGACCTGAAGATGCAGGGCAGGGAAGGTACCGCCACCGAAGTCGAGGGGCGTTTTAAGACGACCGTCTGGGAGGATGCTTTGGCAGAGACCGTGCTGGAGACTTGCACTCTCGAAGACGTCACGGAGTGGCGGCAGCGTCTACGGCATGGACGCCAGAATCGCTCGGTCAACCGGCAGGTCAGAGCAGTGCTGGCCGGGGTCCGGCGGGCCAAGCAGTTGGGCCACGTCGTCAATCTGGACGCGTTTGACGTTCAACCGCTGGTAGATGATGTCGAGGATGATGGCGAGACGGCCATTTTTCTCAACCCCGATCAGCGAACTGGACTCATCAAGGTTGCGCCTCCCAGTCTGGCGCGCTTCCTGCGGGGACTGGAACTGAGCGGAGCGAGACCGTCTGAGCTGGCCTCCGCCACGGTGGGAGATTTCACGGGCGATACTCTCAAACTGTCGCACCGTAAGGGCCGCGCGGCCAAGTTGCGCACGCGGTTTACTGTGATCGCCGAGGAGGATGCTGAGTTTCTGAAGGAGCAGTGCAGGGATAAGCTGCCGACCGCGCTGTTGTTCACCGAGGACGGCGAGGCCCGATGGCGCCGGTTTCGTTGGGCTCGTGGGATTCAGACCGCGATAAAGCTCCACAACAAAAAGGCGCGAGGTGCTGCGCGCATTCCTCCACTGGCCAGTGCTTACAGTTTCCGTCATGCCCGCATCAGCGAGCTGTTGCAGATTCATGCCATCGATCCATTGACCGTGGCTAGTCAGACGGGCACATCGGTCGCGATGATCGAGAAGGCGTACTTGAGGTTCATTCCGAACGCCATGCGCGAAAAGCTCAAAGCCGTGAAGGAAGGCTGAAAATATTTTTTCCAGCGCATTCCCTAAGTGCCTGACAGCGTTGGATTCTCGTTACTGTTAATACTTGCTGCTATAGACGGCATTGAACTCATGTGAAGAATGTCGAGCGGTCATCACTTCACAGGTGCCGCCATGTCTTCCAGAAAAACCGCGCAACGCGTTTCGTTGCCTCCGCTCGATGTTAACCAGCGCTATAACATCTCTGAAGCGGCTGACTACCTGCGCTGCTGCCGCGTCACTCTCTACAAACTGATCGGCGCGAAGAAGATCCGCACTATGACGGTCGGCAAACGGCGCTACGTGCCCGGCAGTGAAATTGTGAGGCTGTCGCGATAAGCGCGGCGGTCATCAGCACCAGCTTGCTCGATCCTCTGATTGTTGCCATGGCCGAGTCGCGTATCACCATTTGATTGCAATGTTTGCAATGTTGCGGTCCGCCCTTTTACCGTGTCCTCCAGCTAAGTAGGAGTGTCACTCACAATGGACGGCGAGGCCTTTGATTGTTTAACCGGCGAGTTCGCGCGCATCGCACGCATTCATCAGAACACCGTGCGCCTGTACTGCCAGTTACGATTACTCGAATTCCGCAAGTTATCCAACGGCGCGATGGCACTGCGCCGCGGCGATGCCAAGCGCGCCCGCGAGCTGTGCCGCGAGCGCTTGGCGCGTCGGTGGCACCCGGCAGAATGATTCCCCAAAGAAAAGGCCACCGCGCGTCAACGCAGTGGCCTTCATCACCTGAGATCAATTGAACGGAGATCGCTATGCAACATCATCATCCAAGGGGCCGAACCCATGACCACTCAGACGACGAAAGATTATCGAAAAACTGAGCCGAAAGCTACTGGCGAAATCATCGCCACGGTGCGCGGCGCCATCATTGAACAGGCGGTCGCGCGCACTACGCGCAAAGGCGCCACGTTCGCTACCGCAAGGCTCCAGGCCGGCGACCAGCGTGTGAGCGTGATCACCTTCCAGGCCGATGCCGTTGCCGCCCTGCTGGCGCTCGGCGCTGGCGAACTTGCTACGTTGACCGGCAAGTTGACCCTAAAGAATTGGTCAGACAAAAACGGCACGGTCCGCGCTGGCCTTGACCTTGTAGCCGACAGCGTTACGCCGTTGGGCGCATCCAGGTCTACCACGGATCAGCGCGCATCCGCCGCACTCGCGAGCATGGCGCCAGATGATCCGCTGCGAACGTTACTGCCGCCGACAGCGGCACCGACACCCAGCGCAGCGCCGGATTTCGATGACGAAATTCCGTTTTGAGCGCCCCCATGATCATTACACCTGTAACCGCTCAGATCCTGCTGCGTTCCGGCCGGGCACACCAGAACGTTTACGGCTTTGTTCACGAAGCGCTTTGGTCACTGGACGACATGGTCGAGATGCTCCGGAATCTCCAGCGCCAACGGCGCCTCGACACTACCAGCAGACTAGCGTTCGAGGCGCACATTGATAATGTCGCTGCCGCGCTGCGTCGGGTGCGGCCATGAACGACTTCGCCGCGCTGGGCATTACGATCAATCAGCATGGACCGGCGGAGCAGCGCGTACCCTGCCCGCATTGCAATCATGGTGTCCGTGATGATGCGCTCGGTGCGAATATCGAGAGCGGTGCATTTCATTGCTTTCGGTGCGGCTGGAAGGGGCGCGCTGGCTCAAAGAATAAAGGTGACAATGTAACCTTGAACTATTCGGCCGCTCGCGCCGAAAAGCACACCACCCTGAGTGCTGAAGGCCGTGAACTGTGGCATGCCTGCCGGCAGCTTTCCGGGATCGCGCTGGAGTATCTGAAGGCGCGTCATTGCCGGCTGCCACCGGAAGGCACCGACCTGCGATGGCATGAAAACCTCAAGCATTCGAGCGCCTACAGCGGGGCGGCACTGATCGCGCTGATCACCGATGCGACCACGGCCGAGCCGATCAGTCTGCACCGAACATGGATTCGGGCGAACGGAAGCAAAGCAGATATCGACAAACCGAGGCTATTGCTCGCGCGTCATCGCAAAGCAGGTGGAGTCATTCGGTTGTGGCCGGATGACTGCGTCACGCACAGGCTCGCCGTTGGCGAAGGCATTGAGACGATGTTGTGCGCCGCGCACGTATGCACCCCGGTGTGGAGTTGCATCGATGCCGGCAATCTCGCCTGCTTTCCGGTACTGGGTGGTATCGAAAGCCTGACCATCTTCGCCGATAACGATCATGAAGGGCTGAAGGCCGCGCATACCTTGCGCCAGCGCTGGCTCGAGGCTGGGCGCGAAGTACATCTGAAGATTCCCAGACAGAGCGGCGCCGATGTCGCCGACGTGGCGGTGTCATGAATATTGCGCAGAAAATTACTGATGGCCTGTATGACGATGAGCCACCGATCAGCGATCACGGCACGCCATCGTCAGCGCCGATCATTCATGACGATCCGGTCAGCGTTGAGGATTTTCACGCATACATGCCGATGCATCAGTATATTTTCGCACCGACCGGCGATCTGTGGCCGGCAGCAAGTGTGAATGCTCGGTTGCCGCTCATTGGGATGATTAAGCCCACCGGGTGGCTTGATGAATGTCGCGCGGTCGAGCAAATGAGCTGGGCACCCGGAGAGCCGCAGATAATTCGCGGGCGCCTGATTAATAACGGTGGCTGGATCGAGCGCAGCGACTGCGCGGTTTTCAACCTATACCGCCCGCCCCTCACCATTCCAGGCGATGCCGCCAAGGCCGGTCGATGGCTCGATCATGCCCACCACATCTACGGCGATGCCACACCGCATATCATCAATTGGCTTGCACACCGCGTGCAACGGCCGGGGGAGAAAATCAATCATGCGCTCGTGCTCGGTGGTGCACAGGGCATCGGCAAAGATACCCTCCTTGAGCCGGTCAAGTACGCGGTCGGCCCCTGGAACTGTAACGAGGTATCGCCACAGCAACTACTCGGACGATTCAATGGTTTCGTCAAGAGCGTGATCTTGCGTGTGAGTGAGGCGCGCGATCTAGGCGACGTGGATCGTTTTGCCTTTTACGATCACACGAAAGTCTACTGCGCATCGCCACCGGATGTTCTGCGCTGCGATGAGAAAAACGTCCGCGAGTACAGTGTCATGAATGTCTGCGGCGTGGTCATCACCAGTAATCATAAAACCGATGGCATCTACCTGCCGGCGGATGACCGCCGGCATTTTGTCGCGTGGTCGGATCTGACAAAGGAACAATTCAGCGCCGAGTATTGGCAGGAACTTTGGGGCTGGTACGGCGCTGGCGGGATCGGGCACGTGGGGGCGTACCTGCGTGAGCTGGATCTGGCGGCCTTCGATCCAAAGGCGCCACCACCGAAGACGAGCGCCTTCTGGAACATCGTGGACGCCAATCGGGCGCCAGAGGATGCGGAACTGGCCGATGCGCTGGATGAGCTGAAGCGACCGGATGCACTGACGCTGACGGACATCATCATCCGGTCGGAAGAAGACTTTGCCGAGTGGCTGAAGGATCGTAAGAACCGCCGACAAATACCGCACCGGCTGGAGTCCGCCGGCTACGTACCGGTGCGCAATGACTGCGCCAAGGATGGGCTCTGGGTGGTGGGGGATAAGCGCCAGACCATCTATGCGCGCATTGAGCTGCCGGTGCGTGAGCGCATCGCAGCAGCCAGCAAGCGCGCCGCCGGCCGTCAGTGAAGTCAGTGAAGTCAGTGATTTTACATCTCTATTAATTTTTCTCCTCGCGCGCGCGTGATCGGTCTGGATTCATACCTTGAGCGGTTTATGGATTTATTGGTTTGTGGATAGAGATAGAAAACCACTGACTTCACTGATTTCACTGATTCGCCAGCGACGAAAATGAACGAATTCGCCGTTTCGTCCGCGAACAGTTTTTGCCAGGACGGGCCGATAGCTTTTATTGCGTTCGAGGAAAGCGCCGTCTTACCGTGGCTTAATGAGCCTTACCGACACACAATCCACGGGCGAGAATTCTGTGGCGCCAACTTCAATCAAGGAGTTGGAAGCCTCTCAAGTTTCACGGGCCACGCTTCAGGGCCAGTTGCTACAGCGGCGGCGCCGTCGCCGGCTCGACCTTCACTCCGTCGCCGGTTTGCTGCGCGAGTCAGCGAAGGTCTATCGGCTCTTGGCCGACGAAGAAATCACCATGGCAGCAGCGGAAGTGCGCAGCCGCGTGCTCAAGCGTCATGGCGAGATGCTGATCGGACAGGAAGTTGTCGCGCTTCAACAGCAGTTGCGGCAGGCCGAGGCAGACACACGTGCAAACGCCTACGGCGACGCTGGGACGGCGTTCGATGTTGATGCCGGCATGCCAATGGGTTCGCGATGAAAGCCGCGCACCGCGAGCCACAGCAGCGGCCATCTACGCTCGCGGTTCTGATCGAAGCCTGTCAATGGATCGAGGCGCGCACTACGGATGATGCGGAGCGCTCGCGGATACGGCTGCTGCGTCTGGACTACGAGGGCGCACTGGTGAAGTTGCTAACGCCACCGAAGCCGCGCGGCCGGAAGGCCACACCATGAAGGCGCATCCGTACAGCACCAGGAAACGTCGATTGTTGCGATGCAGCGATACTTCGCATAATAGTCCGTATGTTAAATCGGCGACCGTTTTCGGTGCCGCTTTCAAGAACTTGCGCGCCTTCCTATGCACGTTTCAGTGCATAAATGACGCGTCACGCATAAAAATCTCAGCTCGCTTGGCGAATTATCGCAGCGAGTTACACGAACTGGCCGAGGCCATTCGCAGATCAATCAACAGCGGCAATCGCTCGGTTAGATAACCAATGAGGGATGTAATGGGAATTTTTAACACCGTTCGAAAGCAACCAGCACCGAGCTTGCCGCACGCCGATGAATTGAAAATGCACCTGCGCGAAATCGCGGCGATTAACGATCTGCGAACCGAATTGAGCCGCAAACATGAGTTGTGCCGTGGCGACATGAACGCCGCCGATGTCGCTACCGCTCGTGTTCAAGCGTTACGCGGCGACGTCGATGCTGTCCTGGCGGATGCCAGATATCGCGGCATCGAAGCGCCTAACGTGTCCGCTAAACAGGCTGAGCTAGTCGCCGCCGTCGCGGAGGCTGATCGTCTTGCCGCGATTGCACGTGCCGCCGAAACGGCCGCGCGGCGTTACGTTACAGACGCCGCTGGATTAAATATTCAGCTAGACGCGCTTCGCCAAAGGACGTCGCGCCTGATTCATGCCGCGCTGATTGAGCAAATCATTTTGACGGCACCAGCATTCCGCGAGGCTGAGGAAAGCTTCCGCACTACGATTCGCGAGACGATGCGTCTGTGCCTCGCCGCCG
>DASXLF010000436.1:0-13819 GCA_036496405.1 Steroidobacteraceae bacterium
ATCATTCTGCTGGGGGTCAATTTCACCAGCGGCGCCCGGGCCGCGCACGCCGCGACACCGGAGCTCGACGTGATGCTGGTGACCAATGAGGTGGCCGAAGCGCGCGCCAACGAGCACGCCGCCTACCTGGCGCAACGCACACAGATCGGCGCCGGCAATACCGATCAGGCGAAAAGCGTCGGCAGCCCGGCCAGCCGCGGTGCGCTCAGCAGCCCGCGCAGCGCCGACACGGGCGGCGATCAGTCCAGCTCGCGCCGGGTCAATGTCTCAGACCGGCAGGTATTGACCAGCAGTGGCGACAGCCCCGACATCCGCTACGTTGGTCAGCTTGCGAGCAGTAACGGCGCCGCTTCGCTGCCGTTGATCATCGGTGACACCGAAGGCGATCCGCGCAGCGGCCGCGGCGATGCCGTGGAACTGCTGCTCAGGGGCAAGTCCGATGCGCAGCACTGGGTCACGCCGGACACCCGCGCCTCGAAACTCGCACCTTACCTGGCCGCCTGGAAGCGCAAGGTCGAGCGAGTGGGGACCTTGAATTTCCCGTCAGTGGCGCGCAATACCGGCTTATCCGGCAGCCCGGTAGTGGAGGTGCAGATCAGCGCCGGCGGCCGGCTGATGGAAGCGACTGTGCGGCGCAGCAGCGGCCATGGGTCGCTTGATAACGCGGCCATGACCATTCTCAAGCTGGCCAGCCCATTTGAGCCATTTCCGCCGGAAATGGCCGCCGAATACGCACAATTGCGCTTTGCCTACCAGTGGGACTTCGTCGCCGGCACGCTGCAAACCGGCGCTGTGACTGCGTCGTCAGATACGGCATCCAACCCTTGAGACACCCGGTAGGTACCCCCATACTCGATTCCATGGGCAATTACAGTTCATTGGCCAATCACCTGCTGATTGCCATGCCCTCGCTCGGCGACGGCCACTTCTCCCAGACCGTGGCGCTGGTGTGTGAACACAGCGATCGCGGCGCCCTCGGTATTGTGCTCAACAAGCCCCTCGGCATGAAACTCGGCGATGTCATGGCGCAGATGAAGCTGGAAACCTCCGACATGGGCATCAGCGAACAGCCGGTGCTGCGCGGCGGACCGGTACACACCGATCGCGGTTTCGTACTGCACCGTCCGGGCGGCGATTGGGACTCCACGCATCGCATCTCCGACCACGTCCAGGTCACCACTTCGCGCGACGTGCTGGCGGCGATCGCCCGAGGCATCGGTCCGCAGAATGCCTTTGTGGCCCTCGGCTACGCCGGCTGGGATGCCGGACAGCTGGAACGCGAAATGCTGGACAACGCCTGGTTGAGCCTGCCGGTGGACGAGCGCATCGTGTTCGACCTGCCGTTCGAGGATCGCTGGCAGGCTGCCTGGCAGCTGCTGGGCGTCGACAGTTCCAGGGTCAGCTTCGTCGCAGGTCATGCCTGAGGCCTCAGCCCAGGTCGTCCTAGCCTTCGATTTCGGTCTGCGTCGTATCGGCATCGCCTCCGGCGATACCGTCAGTCGCAGCGCCGCCCCGCACAGTGCCGTCATGGTCGCCGCCACCGGCATCGACTGGAGCCAGATCGACCGCGCGCTCAAGGACTTCCAGCCCAGCCTGCTGGTAGTGGGCAGCCCGCACAACGCCGACGGCACGGCAGGAACCCTGGGTGCGGCCGCCGACCGGTTCGCCGCCGACCTGGCACGGCGCTCACAGTTGCCGGTGCGGCGCACCGATGAATACGCCTCCTCGCTCGAAGCCGCCGCAGAGCTCAAGAGCCAGCGCGCCAGCGGGCAGCGCCGGCGGCGCGTGCAACGCGCCGACATCGACAGCGCCGCAGCCGCTATCATTCTCGAACGGTGGCTGAATCGGGAGCGCGCGACAGGTGCAGGCAACGGAACCGAAGGCGAGGATTGATCAGCGGCGCCCGGACGGCTCCCTGCGCCATTTGATTACGCTCCAGGGTCTCTCACGCCAGGAGATCGAATCGTTGCTGGTACGTGCGCAGTACTACGTGCGCGAGATCGGCGATCGCCCCGCCAGCGGCGAGCGGCTCAGGGGCGTAACGATTGCGAATTTATTCAGCGAGCCGTCCACACGTACGCGTGTCTCGTTCGAGCTGGCCGGAAGGCGGCTGGGTGCCGAGGTGGTTAACATCGAGGTGCAACTGTCCTCGCGAGCCAAGGGCGAGACCATGCTCGACACCATCTACACCCTGCAATCGATGCATTTCGATGTGTTCGTGATCCGCGATGCCGAGCCCGGCGTCCTGGAGCACGTGGCCGCGCACGTGGCACCGCACGTCAGCGTGCTTTCGGCCGGCGAGGCGCATCTGTCGCACCCGACCCAGGGACTGCTCGATGCGCTGACCGTGCGCCAATACAAAGGGCCAATTTCCGAACGGACCATCGCCATCGTCGGCGATATCCGCCATTCGCGGGTTGCCCGTTCGGCCTACCAGGTATTCCGTGCACTGGGAGCGCGTGAACTGCGCATCGTGGCGCCCGACGTGCTGATGCCCGATGCGCACGAATTCGCCGGCTGCCAGCGCTTTGACTCGCTTGAGCAGGGCCTGGCAGGGGTGGATGTGATCATGATGCTGCGCGTGCAGAAAGAGCGCATCGCGCAAACCGACATCCCCGATGGCGATGACTACTTCCGCCGTTACGGCCTGACACCCGAGCGCCTGGGCCGCGCTGCACCGGATGCCATCGTCATGCATCCGCAGCCCATGAACCGCGGCGTCGAAATCGCCTCCAGCGTCGCCGACGGACCGCAGTCGGTGATTCGTGCCCAGGTCCGCAACGGCGTGGCCGTGCGCATGGCGGTACTCGAGGCCGTGGCCGGTGGGTTGAGCGCTTGAGCGCATCGCATCGCGGCAGCATCCTGCTGGAGGATGCCGCCGTACTCACGCACCACCAGTTCGAAGGTCAGCAGTACGTGCTGCGCCTGCAGGCACCGCGTTGCGCCGCGCGCGCGACGCCCGGCAGTTTCGTTCATCTGCGCTGCGCCGATGAGCTGCCGATGCGGCGGCCGCTGTCGATCATGCGCGCCAGCGCCGAGAGCGGCTGGATAGACCTGCTCTACAAGGTCACCGGCGCGGGCACGCGCGCACTGGCGCGGGCGACGCCGGGGCAGAGCCTGAGCGTACTCGGACCCATCGGCGTGGGCTTCAGCGCGCACCCCGAGCGCCCGCGGATACTCGCCATCGGTGGCGGCGTGGGCATCCCGCCCATGATCTTCCTGGCCGAACGCCTCAAGGAAGCCGCGGCAGCCGGCGCGGCCTGGAAACCTTTGGTACTCATGGGCTCGGAGCTGCCATTTCCATTTCGGCTGCGCCCGTCGACCATCTTCATGCCGGGCATGCCCGATGAAGCCATTGGCTGCATGCCGCTGCTCGATGAGTGGAGCGTGCCCTCGCGGCTCGCCACATTGTCGGGCTTCCCGGGGTGCTTCGACGGCTACGTGACCGATCTGGCACGCGCGTGGCTTACCAGCCGCTCGCCTGAACAACTCGCGGAAACTGAAATCTTCGCCTGCGGACCGACGCCCATGCTGGCGGCAACCGCCAGGCTGGCGCGCGAATTCGCCTTGCCGTGCCAGGTGGCGCTCGAGGAATTCATGGCGTGCGGCGTGGGCGGCTGCGCCGGTTGCACCGTGCTGGTACACCATGCCGCGGGCACGGCCATGAAGCGCGTGTGCGTGGATGGGCCGGTGTTCGACGCCGGCGCGGTGTTTCCCCCCTAGACGCTGACCGAGATTACGCCGGTCAGGGCCTGCAGCCGGGCCACCAGTGCCAGCACGCTGGCTTTGGGTGCGGTGCGCGCCAGCGCAAATTCCACGTAATCCTCGAGCGCGGTGTCGCCGCGCTTGAGCGTAATCTGGCGCACCGGCAGACCGGTACCCTCAATTTCGACTTCGATCTGCTGCAGCGACACGTGCTGACGATCCACCAGCACCACCACCCGGCGGCTTCCCTGCCGTCGAAACAGCCGGTTCTCGAGCGGCTTGACCGCTGCCAGGATCACCACGATCAGCGCGGTGGTACTGACCGCCGCGACGTACAGGCCGCCGCCCACGGCCAATCCCACCGCCGCCACGGTCCACAGGCTGGCCGCCGTGGTCAGCCCGCGAATCACCTGCTGACGTAGAAACAGGATGGTGCCGGCACCCAGGAATCCGATGCCGCTGACTACTTGCGCCGCGACCCGCGAAGGATCGAGCACTATCCGGTAGGCGCTGATCACATCGTTGAAGCCGTACGCGGACACGATCATGACCAGGGCGGATCCGAGGCACACGAGCATGTGCGTGCGCAGCCCCGCCACCCATTCCAGCCGCTCGCGCTCCAGACCAACGGCAGCGCCGAGCACGGCGGCGAGCACCAATCGCAGAATGATGTCGTTATCGGTGAGCATGACCGGGTGCGAGCATGCACCGCTGCCAGCGTGCATACAAATCGACCGGGGGTGCGTGGCGGCGCCGCGCGTTAGCCGAAGTTGATCTTGGCCTCGAGATTGCTGCGCGAGTCGGCGCTGGTGAGCGCCTCATCGAGGCTGATGCGGCCATCCTTATACAGTTTGTGCAACGCGGCATCGAAGCTGATGACATTGCTTTCGCCACTGCGCACGATGGATTCCTTGATGCCGGTGACGTCGCCGCGCTTCACCAGCTCGGAGATATGCGGCGTGTTGAGCATGATCTCCAGAGCCGCGACGCGCTTGCCGTCCACTCCCACCACCAGGCGCTGAGCCAGGATAGCTCGCAGATACTGCGACAGGTCGAGCGTGACCTGCTTGTGCTGATCGAGCGGAAACATGTTGATGATGCGGTCGAGCGTCTCGGCGCAGTTGTTAGCGTGCAGTGTCGCCAGCACCAGATGGCCGGTGCCCGAGAGATTGATGGCCGCCTGCATGCTCTCGCGATCGCGAATTTCGCCGATCAGGATCACGTCCGGGGCCGCGCGCATGACCCCGCGCAGCGCGCGGTCGTAGCTCTTGGTATCCAGGCCGACTTCGCGCTGATTAATGATCGAGCGCTTGTTGCTGTGCAGAAACTCGATCGGGTCCTCGATCGTGACCACGTGATCCGATGCCGCCTCGTTGCGGTGATTGATCATGGCCGCCAGCGTGGTCGATTTGCCGGAGCCGGTGGATCCGACCACCAGCACCAGTCCGCGCTTGGCCATGGCCAGTTCGGTCAGTGCCTCGGGCATGCCCAGCGCGTCCAGGCGCGGCATGTCGGCGGTGATGTAGCGCAGCACCATGGCCGGATAGCCGCGCTGCAGGAAGATGTTGACGCGAAAGCGCCCGAGGCCCGGCTCGGAGATGGCGAAGTCAATCTCCAGCTCGCGCTGGAAATAGACGATCTGTTCCGGAGTCATGAGGCCGTAGCAGATGGTACGCACCGCCGAGGGCGGCAGCACCTGCTTGTTGATCGGGTAGATCTGCCCTTCTATCTTGATCTTGATGGGCGCATTCGAGGTGAAAAACAGGTCCGACGCCTTCTTGTCCACCATGAGCTTGAACAGAGGCTTGGTGTTGAGCGACGGCTGGGGTTCGGAACCGGTGATCTCGAGCGGATCTGCTGACATGGTAGGCCTAGAAATTCTTGCCCTGCTGCGCCTCATCGGCGATTGACAGATCGCCGTCGGCTTCGACCGGTTTGTTCTCGCGCTTGCTTTCCAGCTTCACGCGCAACCTCAGTTCGTTCTTCGAATCCGCGTTGCGCAACGCATCCTCGTAGGATATCGCGTTCTGCTCGTACAGGTCGAACAGCGCCTGATCGAAAGTCTTCATGCCGATGCGGTTGGAGCGCGACATGACCTCTTTGATCTTGGCGACTTCGCCGCGGAAGATCAGGTCCTGGATCAAGGGCGAATTCAGCATGATCTCCATGGCCGCGATCCGGCCGGCACCGGCGTCGCGCGGAATCAGCCGCTGCGAGATCAGGGCGCGGATATTGAGCGACATGTCCATGAGCAGCTGTTCGCGCCGCTCCTCGGGAAAGAAGTTGATGATCCGGTCCAGCGCCTGGTTGGAGCTGTTGGCGTGCAATGTCGCCAGCACCAGATGGCCGGTCTCGGCGAACTGGATGCAGTATTCCATGGTCTCACGGGCACGGATCTCGCCGATCAGGATCACGTCGGGCGCCTGGCGCAAGGTGTTTTTGAGCGCGGCTTCCCACGAGTCGGTATCGACCCCGACCTCACGGTGCGTGACCACGCAGCCCTTGTGCTGGTGCACGTACTCCACCGGATCCTCGATGGTGACGATGTGGCCACGGGTCTTGTCGTTGCGATAGCCGAGCATGGAGGCGAGCGTGGTCGACTTGCCCGAACCGGTGCCGCCCACCACGATCACCAGGCCGCGCTTGGACAGCACCACCTCTTTCAATATCGGCGGCAGGTCCAGTTCCTCGAAGGTGGGAATCTTGGCGTTGATCAGGCGAATCACGCAGCCGATATGGCTCTGCTGTACGAAGGCGCTGACGCGGAAACGGCCGATGCCGGGCGGCGCGATGGCGAAATTACATTCCTTGGTGGCGTCGAATTCCTTGGTCTGGCGATCGTTCATGATCGCGCGCACCAGGATCGCCGACTGCTCGGGAGTCAGCGCGCGCTCCATCTGCGGACGGATTTCGCCGTCGAGCTTGATGGCCGGGGGAAAATTCGCCGTAATGAACAGGTCCGAAGCTTTGCGCTCAACGACGCGCTTGAGCAACTCCTGCATCAGCTTTATGCCTTGGTCGCGATCCATCACACCTGCGTCCTGAGCTATTCCAGTGTGCCCGCCGGGCACGCTCGCCACTACAACGCGTCCTTATTCGACGCCTTGTAGCGCGCCTCTTCCTTGCTGATGGTGCCTTTAGACACCATCTCGGTCAGACATTGATCGAGCGTCTGCATGCCCGCGGATTGTCCGGTCTGAATCGAGGAATACATCTGCGCGATCTTGCCTTCGCGGATCAGGTTGCGAATCGCGGGCGTGCCGATCATGATTTCATGCGCGGCGATGCGGCCGCCGCCGGTGCGCTTGAGCAGCGTCTGTGAAATCACCGCGCGCAGCGACTCGGACAGCATCGAACGCACCATCTCCTTTTCCTCGCCCGGGAACACATCGACCACACGATCGATGGTCTTGGCGGCGGAACTGGTGTGCAGGGTGCCGAACACCAGATGTCCGGTTTCGGCGGCCGTCAGCGCCAGGCGGATAGTCTCCAGATCGCGCATTTCACCCACCAGGACGATATCCGGGTCCTCGCGCAAGGCCGAGCGCAGTGCCTCGCTGAACCCCAGCGTGTCACGCTTGACCTCGCGCTGATTGATCAGGCAGCGCTTGGACTCGTGCACGAACTCGATCGGATCTTCGATGGTGATGATGTGATCGGGCCGATTGTCGTTGCAGTAGTCGATCATGCCCGCGAGCGTGGTGGATTTGCCCGAGCCGGTGGGGCCGGTCACCAGCACCAAACCGCGCGGCAGCATGCACAGGTCGCGAAAAATCTTGGGTGCCGCCAGGGCCTCCAGGCTCAGGATCTCCGAGGGAATGTTGCGGAACACGGCGCCGGCGCCGCGGTTCTGGTTGAAGGCATTGACGCGAAAGCGCGCCAGCTTCGGAATCTCGAACGAAAAGTCGGTTTCGAAGAACTCTTCGTACGCCTTTCGTTGCTTGTCGTTCATGATGTCATACACCATGCCGTGCACTTCCTTGTGAGTC
Source organism: Steroidobacteraceae bacterium (assembly GCA_036496405.1). Classification (GTDB taxonomy): domain Bacteria; phylum Pseudomonadota; class Gammaproteobacteria; order Steroidobacterales; family Steroidobacteraceae; genus FEN-1191. The sequence goes on from DASXLF010000436.1 coordinate 7,695, forward strand.
AGTGCGGGCATGTTGATGCGCTTGATGTCGCCGTCGACGCGGATCATCGGCGGCACACCCGCCGACAGATGCAGGTCGGAAGCGTTATTCTTCACGGCGAACGCCAGCAATTGCGCGATGTCGACAGCCATCCGGATCCTTCCTCGCTCGTTCTGCGGCAGTTGGTAGCGTGCCTAGAGGTTCATCAGGCAGTGGCCACGGAGTATAGCGGAGGGCCTTTACCACCAATATGTTAATCGCTCCGCAGAATTCATCGGTGGTTGGCGCGCTGGGCGCAAATTTATTGGCGCTGCGGCAGGAAATCGCCGCCGCGGCACGCGCGGGGCACCGGACTGAGGACTGTGTCACGCTCATTGCCGTCACCAAGGGCTGCGAGCCTGGGATAGTGCGCGCCGCCGCCGGTCTCGGCCTGTTGCAGCTCGGCGAGAGCTACCTGCAGGAGGCGCTGCCGAAGATGGAGCAGCTGGCGGGGCTGGGACTGACCTGGCATTTCATTGGCCGGATCCAGGGCAACAAGACCCGGGCCATTGCCGAGCACTTCGATTGGGTGCACGCCATCGACCGGCTGCGCATTGCCGAACGCCTGTCGGCGCAGCGGCCGCACTATGCGGCGCCATTGCAGGCCTGCCTGCAGGTCAACATCGATCGCGAAGGTACCAAGGGCGGCGTGTATGCCGAGGACGCCGAGGCGCTGGCCCTGGCGGTGCAGGCGCTGCCGCGGCTGCGCCTGCGCGGCCTCATGTGCATTCTTGCCGACGGCCGCACGGCACAGGCCCATCGCGCAAGCTTTGCCGCCCTGCATGCACTGCTGCGCCGGCTCAACGCCCGCGGGCTGGCACTGGATACGCTGTCGATGGGGATGAGCGGCGACTTTCGCGAGGGCATCATCGAAGGCGCCACCCAGGTACGCATTGGCACCGCCTTATTTGGCCCGCGAAATGTGGCAGCGCTTGGCTAGAATGCTGCCATGAACAACGACCCCAGCGTTCGGATCGCGCTCATCGGCGGCGGCAACATGGCGCGCGCCCTGATCGGCGGTCTGCTGCGCCAAGGGCATCCGCCGCAGCATCTGTGCGTGGGCGAACCGCAGGCGGACGCGCGCGCATTTCTCGAGCGCCAGTTTGCGGTGCGCACCGCCGCCGGCAACGAGGCCGCGATCGAGGATGCGGCGGTAGTCATTTTGGCCGTGAAACCACAAGTCGCGGCTTTGGTGCTGCAGCCACTGCAGCAATTGCTGCTGGTACGACGGCCGGTGTTGCTGTCCATCGTCGCCGGCCTGCGCATTGCTGATTTGGCACGGCTATGTCCTCCCGGCTTGCCGATCGTGCGCGCCATGCCCAATCGCGCGGCCTTGGTGGGCGCCGGCATCAGCGGCCTGTATGCGCCAGCCACTGTGACCGCAGCGCAACGCACGATTGCCGAACGCGTGGCACGCGCCGCGGGCCCGATCGTGTGGCTGCGCGAGGAATCGCAACTGGATATCGTCACGGCATTGTCCGGCAGTGGACCGGCTTATTTCTTTCTGCTGGCCGAACAGCTGGCGCAGGCCGCCGTTGTGCTCGGACTGGATCGCGACACGGCGCTGCTGCTGGCGACGGAAACGCTGCACGGGGCCGCCGCGTTGTCGCGCGAGGGCACGTCACTGGCCGAGCAGCGCGCCGCGGTCACCTCCAAGGGCGGCACCACCGAGGCGGCGCTGAAGGCGCTGGACGCGGGTGGCTTCGGTGAGCTGGTCGCGCGCGCCGTGCGCGCGGCGGCGGCGCGCAGCGCCGAGCTCGCCGACTCGCTGGCCGCCGGCGTCAGTCCCAAGTCCGGCGCCTAGCGCGCAGGCAAGGGTTGCCATGGCCGCACTGATATACGTAATCGAGACGCTGCTGTCGCTGTGCCTGCTGGCGGTGCTGCTGCGGCTGCTGCTGCAATGGTCGCGAGCCGATTTCCGCAATCCCCTGGCGCGCGCGATCGTGCACGTGACCAATCCAGTGATCGTGCCGTTGCGGCGGCTGCTGCCGGCGATTGGCCGCGTGGATACGGCCTCCTGCGTCGCGGTCGTGGTTTTTGCGCTGCTCAAGGTGTCGGTATCCTGGCTGCTGAACGGCTTCGGGCCGCCGCCGGCGCTGATCTGGTTGCGCCTGACGGTGTTGGAAATCCTCATCACCACGCTGTGGACCTATTTCTTCGCGATCTTTCTGTACGCGATGCTGTGGCTGGTCGCTCCGGGTACCTACTCACCGGCGCAAGGCCTGCTGGAGTCATTGTGTCTGCCGGTTCTGCGCCCCATCAGACGCGTGATTCCGCCGCTGGGCGGTCTCGATCTCTCGCCGCTGTGGGCCGGCATCGCGATTCAGGCATTGCTCATTTTGCTGCGTTGAGGCGCAAAAATCTGGTGCGGCGCCGGCTCCATGCGCACCAAAATCATACTGCGGCCCGAAAGAGGATGCGCGCGGGCCTATAAAAAAAGGCATTTGCTCAACGCCTGTTACCGAAAAAGCATTTGCGCGGAGGCAGCGGTATGTTATGTTGCGCGCCGTTTCGTGATGATTTGTTATTCGTTACGCGCCGAGAAAACCGGCGTCGACACACACTCGAGGAGATTCAGCAATGGCGAAAAAAGGTGGGGCACCGACGAAGTCGGAAATTCTGGCGACGGTTTCCAAGGACACGGAACTCTCGCGGAAACAGGTCAGCGAAGTGTTTGAGTCCCTCAACGGAATTATCAAGAAGAGCCTCCGGGGCAATGGTTTGTTTACACTTCCTGGTCTGCTCAAACTCAAAGTCGTGAAGCGTCCGGCGACCAAGTCGCGCGAAGGTGTCAATCCTTTCACTGGCGAGAAGATGACGTTCAAGGCCAAGCCGGCCAGCAAGAAAGTGCGCGCATTGCCGCTGAAGAATCTGAAGGCGTTCGTGAACTGAGCGAGTCTTTTTTTGCTTTTCCGGAAGCCCGGTACGACGCACGTGCCGGGCTTCTTCGCTTGCAGCGTGGCCAGCGTGCGTTGCAACACGACGCCTGTGGGCCAATACCTTCAGGACTGAAGCAGTGCTTCGCGCAACTCGGGCAGGCGGCCGTTGAAGAAATGATCCACGCCGGCCAGCAGGCGCAGCACCGGCGGCGGTGAAAATCGGCCCGCGAAGCCCACGACCGCGCGATAGTCGACCACCTCGTCGGCCTCACCCTGGATGATCAGCCACGGACACTGCGGCGGCGTTATGGCACCGAACTCGGGCCGCTGTACTGGCGGGGCCACGGTGATCAGCCGGGACGGCTGTGCCGCGGGCGCCGCGCGCAACGCCACCATGCTGCCGAAGGAAAACCCGGCCAGAACCAGCGGCGCCTGCGGCCAGCGAGCGCGGCCCCAGGCGATCACCGCCAGTGCATCATCGGTCTCGCCCCGACCCTCGTCATAGACGCCCGGACTTTGGCCGACGCCGCGATAGTTGAATCGCACCGTGGGCAGCCCCTGTTCCTGCAACGCGCGCGCCACGGTGTGCACGACCTTGTTGGTCATCGTGCCGCCGTACAAAGGATGCGGATGGCAGACGACGCCGAATCCTATTCTCGGATCGGGGCGCGCAGCATCTGCCGGCGTTTCCTCGAGCAACGCCTGCAAGGCGCCGACCGGACCTGCGATCTGCACCGGTTCGGCGCGCGGCGGGCGGAAGCTCAAGGCCGCGGTTCCACCAGCCGCACCAGCAACTTGTTCAGCCGGCGCGCAAACTCGGGACCGTTAGCAACCTGGCCTTCATCGGCAAGACTGGCCTGATCGTACAGTAGCTGCGAGAGCTCGCTGAACGGCTCGGGTTCCTTGATTCCCTCCATGTAACGCACCAGCGGATGGGTGACGTTGAGCTCGAATGCCGGCGCGCTGGCCGGAATGCTCTGCCCGCTGGCGGCCAGCACCCGACGCATGGATGCGGACATCTCCGATTCGCCCCGCACCAGGCAAGCTGGTGAATCACGCAGGCGCTCGCTGACCCGAACCTCGAGCACCTTATCGCCCAGGGCATCCTTGAAGCGCTTGAGCAACGGCTTGTGTTCGCGCCGCTCCTCGTCGATGCGCGCTCGCTCACCGGCCTCCGCCAGGCCGCCGAGTTCCAGGTTACCGCGTGCCACGTCCTTGAAGCGCTTGCCGTCGAATTCCCCGACCCGGCCCATGACCCATTCATCGACGCGATCGCCCATGAGCAGCACCTCGACTTCCTTTTGCCGCAGCAGCTCGAGGTGCGGGCTCTCGCGCGCGGCCTCCAGGCTCTCGGCGACGATGAAGTAGATGCGCTCCTGCCCGGGGCGCATGCGCGCCACATATTCGGCTAAGCTGACGCTTTCCTCATTGCCCGCGCTAGCGGTGCTGGCAAAGCGCAGCAGCGGCAACAGGCGCTCGCGATTGCCCGGATCCTCGCCCAGACCCTCCTTGAGCGCGCGCCCAAATTCGCGCCAGAACGTCGCGTATTTCTCCGGATCGTCCTTGGCAAGTTTGGCCAGCAGCTCGAGTGCGCGGCGCGTGAGCGCGCTGCGCATGGCCTCGACTTCGTGGTCCTGCTGCAGTAGTTCGCGCGAGACGTTCAAGGGCAGGTCGTTCGAGTCGATGACCCCCTTGAAGAAGCGCAGGTACAACGGTAGGAACTGCTCGGCGTCGTCCATGATGAACACGCGCCGCACGTACAGCTTGAGGCCGCGGGCGGCCTCGCGCTGCCACAGATCGAATGGGGCGTGCGAGGGCAGGTACAGCAGGCTGGTGTATTCGCGCTTGCCCTCGACGCGATTGTGGCTCCAGGCCAGCGGATCGGCGCCGTCGTGGGCAATATGGCGATAGAAATCCCGGTACTCCTCGTCGGTGATCTCCGCGCGCGGACGCGTCCACAGCGCCTGCGCCTGGTTGACGTCCTCGTATTCCAGGGTCGCCGCACCCTCCTTGGGCATGCGCACCGGAAAGGCGATGTGATCGGAATAGCGGCGCACCAGGGAGCGCAGACGGAAACCATCGGCGAATTCCTTGGCCTCGGGCTTCAGGTGCAATACCACGCTGGTACCGCGCTCGGCACGCGTGAGGGTCTCCACCGTGAACTGTCCGTCGGCGCTGGATTCCCAGCGCACGCCGGCCTCGGGCGTCAGGTCGGCGCGCCTGCTGAACAACTCGACGCGGTCGGCGACGATGAACGCCGAATAGAAGCCCACGCCAAATTGCCCGATCAGCGCGGCATCCTTCTGCTGATCGCCGGTCAGGCGCTTGAAGAATTCGGCGGTGCCGGACTTGGCGATCGTCCCCAGGTGCGAAACCGCTTCTTCGCGGCTCATGCCGATGCCGTTGTCGCGGATGGTGACGGTGCCGGCCTTGGGGTCGGCGTCGATCCAAATGGCCAGATCGCTGTCCTTGCCCATGAGCGCCGGATCCGACAGCGCCAGAAAACGCAGCTTGTCGTTGGCGTCGGAGGCGTTGGAGATCAGCTCGCGAAGAAAGATTTCCCTGTGGCTATACAGGGAATGGATCATCAACTGCAACAGTTCGCGGACTTCGGCCTGGAAACTAAGCTGCTCGCGCTCGCTCGACATGACACCACCCGCCGTTATGGCCAAACGGGCGGTATGGGGCCGGACTGCTAGGGTTTCAAGTCAGCCCGCGCAACAGCTGGCGGCAGGCGCCGACCCAGTCATCCATCTCGTCCCAGATCAACAGAAATACTTCCACGGGGATTGTGCTGCGGCGGTGAAGATGCGTCGATGCTAGAGAGGCCGCCGCCGCCCCGGCGTGTGCCGCCTCACACCCGACCGTCGAGCAATCGACCACGTGTCCGGCTTGCGGCCTGTGTCGCGCATGCGTAGTCTGCACACGGACATAATCTTCGGCAGATCAGGATCTTCGTATGCAGCGAATCGTCGTGCTGAACCCGAAGGGCGGTTCGGGCAAGACGACCATAGCCATCAATGTCGCCAGCCACTACGCGCAACGGGGCGAGCGGCTCGTGTTGATGGACTACGATCCTCAGGGCTCGTCGGCGCACTGGCTGAGCAAGCGGCAGGATACCCAACCGCACATCGCGCTGATCGCGGCCTTCGAGCGCGACCCGCGCGTGACGCGAGCCTTCCAGCTGCGTATTCCTCCGGGCACCGACCGGGTGGTGGTCGATACCCC
>DASXLF010000437.1:0-1508 GCA_036496405.1 Steroidobacteraceae bacterium
AACACCTCGGCCGATACCAGGAAGCTGCGCGCGGCCGCGCGCGAGACCTTCATCAAAAGCTGCATGGCGCCACGCCGCAGCCGCGCGATCTCACGCGCCGGCAATCAGGCCAAGACGAACCCGTAGACCGGGCTCATTGTCCTCCAGCAGCAGCTGCGCGTGATGCAGTCTGGCGATCGCCGCCACCAGACTCAATCCCAGCCCGCTGCCATCCTTGGAGCGCGCCTGAGGCAGTCGCACGAAAGGCTTCAGAGCCGCGGCGCGGTCCTCGCCGGCAATGCCCGGCCCATCATCAGCAACCCACAGCCACACGGTCGGACCATCGCGGTGCGTGCCGATATCGATATGGCCGCCGGCGCGAATATATTTGAGTGAGTTCTCGACCAGATTGGTGACGGCCTGTGCCAGCAGCTGGCGATTGCCGTTGACCTGACAGTTGGCCGCCGTCCGCACCCGCAGCGTCATGCTCTTTTCGCGGGCGGCCGGCTCATACAGTTCACCGATATCGGTGATCAGATCGGCGACATCCACCGTCTCATGATTCGCCGCGGCCATGCCGGACTCGGCCTGCGCGATCTGCAGCAGCGTCGCGAGCGTGCGCTGTACGCGATCGAGTTCGGTGAGTGCGGCATCGATGCCGGCGCGCACCGGCGCATCCGTGGTCGGCATCCGTCCGGCATCCTCGAGCCGGCCGCGCAGCCGGTACAGCGGTCCGCGCAGGTCATGCGCGGCACTGTCGAAAGTGGCCCGCAGCAGCTGCGTGTTCTCCGCCAGCCGGTCGACCATGTTGTTGACCGCCAGGGCCAGCGCGTCGAATTCATCCTGAGATCCGCCGACCGGGAGGCGGCGTTTGAGATCGCCGCCGACGATGGCATCACAGGTGTCGGCCGCGCTTTGCACGCGGCGGGTGAGCTTGCGGCTCAGGAAGTACCCGGCGATTGCACCGGCCAGTGCGGTCAGGCCGATGCCCCACACGGTCGCATAGCGAAAAGTGCTCGCGAAGCGCCGCTGCTGCATCACATCGAGCCCCACGAGCAGTCGATGCCCATCGGGCAACAATGAGACGCTGGCGCGCACCGGGTGGATCACCCACGAATCATCACTGCCGCGTGCGCGCAGGGGAAACTGCGTCCATTGCCCGTCGGGGATGCCGTCGAAGGGCCACCTCTCGACATTGCCGCCCTCCTTGACCAGGTTGTTGTCCACCAGCAGATACACCGCACCGGTGCGGCCGTAGGTGTCGGTGCGGAAGCTCAGCTCATCGGCGAGGCCCGAGAGCCCCTGGCGGTGATATTCATCCTCGAGGCCCTCGAGTTCCGCCGAGATGACGGCATCGACTTCATTGTTGATGACGGTCGTGGTGAGGAAGTAGACGGTGCCCAGCAGCGCACTCACACCCAAGGTGAATATGGCGCCGTAACCCAGCGCCAGATGCGCCGCCGAAGTTCTAAACGGGCTGATCTTCATCACGGATTACGTAGCCCGCGCCGCGCACGGTGTGGATCAGC
>DASXLF010000438.1:0-3404 GCA_036496405.1 Steroidobacteraceae bacterium
AACCCATGTCTCGCCGAGGCTCTCAAACCCCTCGCCCGCGACCGGCGTGGCCTCTTCGATGTGACCATTCTAGGCAACTACTTGCGTAAGCGTCCGGCCTCGCGACCTTGTTTCACGCATTGGGACGGGTGCAGCGTGGCCGGATGGTCGATAGAGATGAGGCAGCCACCTTAGCTGCCACAGTGGCTGCTCGGATGCCACGGATTGAGATAGTTGGCGATCGGCGCCGCGCGCATAGCGCTGAGTTCCGTGCTGCGATGGTGGCGCAGTCATTGGTACCTGGAATTCGCATCCAGGATCTCGCGCGACGCAACGGGATCTGCGCGAGCCTGATCTACCGTTGGCGGCGGGAGCGTCCGGTCTCTGCGGCTCCGGCTCAGTTGGTTCCGGTTCGGATCGCGTCGGAGAGCGCACCGCACATCGCGCCGGTCCCACCGCCGCGAGTAGAGCCTCCAATCACGGGCGGAGCGGGATCGATCGAGATCGAACTTGCCGGCGGTGTGCGTGTGCGCGTTGGTGAAGACGTGAGCCTGCCCGCACTGCGCCGTGTGATCGCGGCGCTGCGGGGATGATCACCCCTGGTCCGGGCGTTCGAATCTGGGTCGCTGCCGGCGTGACGGATATGCGTCGCGGCTTTGATGGTTTGGCGGCCATGGTCCACCAGCAGCTCGGCCAGGATCCATTCAGCGGAGCGCTGTTCCTCTTCCGGGGTCGCCGCGGTCACCTCTTGAAGATTCTGGCATGGGATGGCCAAGGCCTTGTGCTGTATGCCAAGCGGCTGGAGCGCGGCAAATTCGTTTGGCCGCAAGCCAAGGAAGGCGCCGTATCGCTGACGCCGGCGCAGCTGTCGATGCTGACGGAAGGGATCGATTGGCGCATGCCGGTGCGCACCTGGCAGCCTGAGATGGTGGGCTGAAGAACTCACTGACTGCGGTTGGTTTTTGCTTGAGGCGACGCGGACCCATCAGTGATCTTACCGGCATGCCAGATGCCGCACCCGCACTGCCCGATGATGTCGCCGGCCTGAAGGCGATGGTGTTGGCGCAGACCGCGGAGCTGGCGGAGATCAGGTCGCTGCGCCAGGAGCAGGAAGCGGAATTGGCAGCGGCCAGAGCTGGGCTCATCGAGCAACGCTTCGAGATCGAGGCACTGAAGTCGCGGCTTGCCAGGCTGCAGCGCATGACGTTCGGGCGGTCATCAGAGAAGCTGCGTGATCAGGTTGAGCAGCTCGAACTGACGCTGGCCGATATCGACGAGGTGCTGGGCGAGATCACGCCGGCCAAGGATCCCGCTGATGAGCAGATCGAGTTACCGGCACGCAAGCCGGCCCGCCGGCCACTGCCCGAGGCTCTGCCGCGCGACATCGTCGAGCATCCCGCACCGTGTGCCTGCCCGGACTGTGGCGGCGCGCTGCGTCCGTTCGGCGAGGATGTCACAGAGATCCTGGACTATGTGCCCGGCGCGTTCCGCGTGATCCGCCATGTCCGTCCGAAACTGTCTTGCCGGACGTGTGAGACGATTGTCCAGGCGCCGGCTCCCAGCCTGCCAATCCGCCGCGGTCGCGCCGGAGCGGGTCTGCTGGCGCATGTGCTGGTGGCGAAATATTGCGATCATTTGCCGCTGCACCGCCAGGCTGAGATCTACGCCCGCGAAGACATCGACCTCAGCCGCTCGACGCTGGCTGATATGGTCGGCCAGGTTGCGGGACTGGTACGGCCACTGATCGACGCATTGGCCCGCTACGTCATGGCCGGTGGACGGGTGCACGGCGACGATACCGAGGTGCCGGTGCTGGAACCGGGTCTTGGTCGCACCCGCAAAGCACGGTTATGGACCTATGTGCGCGATGGACGGCCATACAGGTGCGCCGACCCGCCGGCGATCCTCTACCAGTATTCGCCGGATCGAAAGGGCATCCATCCACAGGAGCATCTGCGCGGCTTCAAGGGCATCCTGCAGGCCGACGGATATGGCGGCTTTGGCGAGATCTACCGGGGCGGTGACGTCATCGAGGCCGCCTGCATGGCGCACGCACGGCGCAAGTTCTGGGACGTGCACGAGAAGACCAGGTCAGCGTTGAGCCGCGAGGCATTGGAGAGAATTGCCGCCTTCTACAAGATCGAGGATACCGTTCGAGGGCAACCTCCCGATCAGCGTCTGCGGGTGCGCACCCAACACCTCGCACCGCTGATGGCGGACATGCATGCATGGCTGGAGGCCAGCCTCGCGCGCATCTCTGGCCGCAGTGATATGGCGAAGGCGATCCGCTATAGCCTGAAGCGTTGGGCCGCGCTCACGCTGGTCCTGCGTGATGGACGCGCCTGCATCGACAACTCAGCCGCAGAGCGCGCCATGCGCCCGATCGCCCTCGGCCGGCGCAATTGGACCTTTGCTGGTTCGGATGCAGGTGGGCTGCGTGCAGCAGCGATCTACAGCCTGATCGAAACCGCCAAGGCGAACGGCCTCGATCCCGAAGCCTATCTGCGGCATGTCATCGACCGCATCGCCGATCATCCCGTCAACCGCATCGCAGAGCTGCTGCCCTGGAACATCGAGGGCATCCGCCCCAGGCTCGACCAGAGGTTCGCCGCATAACGACAAGCCAACACGGCAATGCGTTGAGCGGACGCTTACGGTGTTCGGCACATTGTCCGCGTATCTCTGCTTCGATCGCGTAGAGCGCGGCGACACGCGTCAGCACCTCGGCTGCGAGCGGCGATTTGGTTGACGCATGGAACTGGAAGAAGTCGCGCCTCATGTGTGCCCAGCAGAACGCCATCGGATCGATTGATCGGCACGGTCGGCGGCCAGACGTTTGAAGCCGCCATATCCGTCCACCTGCAGCACGCCGGAGAACTGGGAGAGATGTTCAGCAGGACGCGTGTTCTTGCGGTCCTCGGTGTAAATGTAGGCCACGGCGGGGTGGGACGGGCCGCACCATGGCCGATCGTCGACTGCATAACACCATAGATAGCCTGTCTTGGTCCGCCCGCGGCCGGGGTCGAGTACCGGCAGTGTGGTGTCGTCGGCAAAGATCTTGGGCGACGACAGCACGGTGGCGACCACCAGATCGTAGAGTGGTGTCAGCCACCAGCAGGCGGTGCCCACCCAGTTGCTCAGCGTCGAGCGATCCAGTGTGATACCCTGCCGCGCCAGCATCTGCGACTGCCGATACAGCGGCAGGCTGTCGCAGAACTTGCTGACCACGACATGCACGATCAACGCCTCGGTCGGCATGCCGCCATCGATCGGCCGCGCCGGCGCCTCGGCCACCACCACGGCTTCCTCACAGCTGCGGCAGGCGTAACGCGGGCGCCGCGTCACCCGCACGCGCAGTTGCGCCGGCGCGATATCGAGCTGCTCGGTGCGCACTTCGCCGATGCCATGCATGTCGCCACCGCAGC
>DASXLF010000439.1:0-7895 GCA_036496405.1 Steroidobacteraceae bacterium
AGCTATACCCACATGATGCAGGACACCGTCGCGGTACTGCAGCAACTCAAGCTGCGCGACGTCGACATCATGGGGTTCAGCGATGGCGGCATTCTGGCGCTGATGCTGGCGGTGCGACATCCGGAACTGGTGCGCCGCTTGGTGATCAGCGGTGTGAACATCGCTCCCGAAGGGCTGACCGACGAAGAACGCGAGGGTTTGCGCGCGGCCGACAGCCCGCGTCCCAAGACCATCGATGAGAAACTCACCAAGCTGTGGCTGAGTTCGCCCACCACCTCCGAATTGTCGCTCGCGCTGCTGGCCACGATCCACAAACCGGTGCTGGTGATTTCCGGGGATCGCGATGCCATCACCCTGGAACACACCTTGCAGATCTATCGCGCGCTGCCGCAGGCCGAGCTGTGCGTTCTGCCGGGAACCGATCACGGCACGTTCTCGGGCCGCCCGGGTTGGATCAATCCCATCATCAGTGAGTTCCTGGATCGACCCGAAGCCAAAGTTAAGAGTTCAGATTAACATTTGGTGAATAGCACATGACATCCGGAACTTCGCTCAGCGCGTATCGTCAGTCTGAAGGCACTGACGAAAAGCGAGGTTTCACATGTACGCATCTGAACTGCTGGTATCTCGCCAGGCATCGCGGCAGGCCGCGGCGCGTTATCGGCCCGATCTGCGGCGGCTGTATGTCAGCGACCCGGCGGTGCGCGCCATGACGGATTTTGTGCAGGATCCGCCCATGACGGCGGGCGAAGACTGCACGCTGGACCGCGCGCTCGATGATATGTTCCGGTTCGGCGTCAGGGCGTTTCTCGTGGTGCGTGCCGCAACGGTCGTGGGTCTGATCACGGCCGAGGACATCAGGCATGCGCGCCGCGGCACGGCAGCGCGCGTGGGCGAGATCATGACCGGCGCCGCTGACATGCCGGCAATCGACTGGCAGACGTTGCAGCAGTCGCGTATCAGCGATCTGCTGGAGATCTTCGAAGGCGCGGCGGTAGATCACCTGGTGGTGCTCGAAAGCGAATCGGCACAATGCGTGCGGGTGCGCGGCGTGGTTCACCGCAGCCGCGTCGAGCGGCGTCTGCGTGCCTGAGCTGCCCGACCTCACGGTCTATCTCGAGGCCCTGCAGACCCGCATCGTCGGTACACACCTGGAACGCATCGTCGTCGGCAATCCGTTCCTGTTGCGCACGGCGGTACCGCCGCTGGCCAGCGCCGACGGGCGCGTGGTGCGGGAACTGCGCCGCGTCGGTAAGCGCATCGCCATCGGGCTCGAGGGCGATCTATGGCTGGTGATACACCTGATGATCGCCGGCCGACTGCACTGGTTTGAACGCGGCGAGAAACTGCGCGGCCGCGCGCCGCTGGCGCGTTTCGAGTTCGAGCGCGGCACACTCACGCTCACCGAGGCCGGCACGCGCCGGCGCGCCTCATTGCAATTGCTGGCGGGCCATGCGCAGCTCGATGCGGTTAATCCCGGCGGCCTGGAAGTACTAGGCATCACTCGCGAGGAGTTCGCCGCGCGCCTGCAGTCCGAGAATCACACGCTCAAGCGCGCGCTCACCGATCCGCGACTGTTCAGCGGCATCGGTAATGCCTACTCGGACGAAATTCTGCACCAGGCGCGGCTGTCGCCGCTGGCGATGACGCGCAAGCTCCAGCCGGCGCAGATCGCGCAGCTGTTCGAAGCCACGCGACTGACGCTCGCCAACTGGACCACAAAGCTGCGTGCGCAGGCCGGTGCCGAGTTTCCGGAGAAGGTCACCGCGTTTCGGCCGGAGATGGCGGTGCACGGCCGCTTCGGCGAGCCGTGCCCGCAATGCCGCACGCCGGTGCAGCGTGTTCGCTACGCCGAGAACGAGACCAACTACTGTCCACGATGCCAGACCGAAGACCGGGTGTTGGCGGATCGTTCACTCTCGCGGCTACTCAAGGACGACTGGCCGCGCACCGTCGATGAACTCGAGCGCAATTCAGCACGGCCGGTGTGAACTTCAGGCGGCCGGCCGCGCGCGCTCCTTGGCATGGCTGAACAGGTTGATGAGTTCGCGATTGAAGGCCGGGATGTCATCGGGCTTGCGACTGGACACCAGCGGTCCATCGACCACCACCTGCTCATCGACCCATTTGGCGCCGGCATTTTCCAGGTCGCTCTTGAGGGTGGGCCATGAGGTCATGCGATGGGCGCGCACGCCTCCCGCCTCGATCAGAATCCAGGACCCATGGCAGATGACCCCGATGGGCTTGCGGGCATCGATGAACGCCTTGACGAAGGCCACGGCCTTGGGCACCACGCGCAGCGCATCGGCATTGATCACGCCACCCGGTAGCACCAGTGCGTCGTAGTCGGCGGCGTCGGCGCCATCCAGGCTGCGATCCACGGCCACTTCATCGCTCCATTGCTTGGCCTTCCAGCCACGTATTTTGTCTTTAGGCGAGACGATTTCGGTGTCGGCGCCGGCGGCATCCAGGGCCTTGCGCGGCTCGGTCAGCTCGGCCTGCTCGAAGCCGTCGGTGGCCAGCACTGCAATCTTCAATCCTTTCAGGGTCTCGGTGGCCATGATGGGTCTCCTGTGAGCCAGATCGATGCGCCCATTGTGGGTCGCGACGGGCGCCAGGACTGCGGTTGCCCATCCGATGTTCGGATCAGACACGGCTGACGCGCATCAAAGTTGGGCCCTGTTACACTGCGGCAGGCTTTTCTGGCGGGAGAGGGAGCATGAGCGGATTAAAAATACTGGCCATCGTGCTGATTGTCGGCGGCGTACTGGGGCTGGTGTACCACCATTTCAGCTATACCCAGGATACCCACGAGGCCAAGGTCGGCTCGCTCGAGCTGTCGGTGTCGAAAAAGCAGACCGTGGACGTGCCCGAGTGGGTAGCGGTCGGAGCCGTGGTCGCCGGAGCGGCCCTGTTGCTGTTGGGTGGCGGCGCCAAGCGTTGAGTCGTAGACTGCGCGCGCGCCGCACCGGCGCGCAGTGACCAGGAGTCGAGCAAGTGGGTAAAGGTGATCGTAAGACGCGGCGTGGCAAAATCTATCGCGGCTCGTTCGGCAAGAGCCGGCCGAAGGATCCGGACAAGGACAAGAAGCGCACGCCTGCCAGGACCAGCTCCAGCAAGAGGTAACCGGCCGACAACCGGCGCGTCGCTAGAGAATGTAGCGGCTCAGATCCTCGTCCTTCGCCAGATTCCCCAGATGTTCGTCGACGTACTGCGCATCCACGCGCAGCGCCGATTCGCCGCGCTCGCTGGCTTCGAACGATACCGACTCCAATAGCCGCTCCATCACCGTGTGCAGGCGGCGGGCACCGATGTTCTCGGTTCGTTCATTGACCTGGTGAGCGATCTCGGCGATGCGCCGCACGCCATCGGCGCTGAACTCGACCGCCAGTTGCTCAGTGGCCAGCAGCGCCCGGTACTGAGCGGTCAGCGACGCATCCGGCTCGGTCAGAATGCGCACGAAATCCTCGACCTTCAGCGAATCCAGCTCCACCCGTATGGGAAATCGCCCCTGCAGCTCCGGGATCAGATCGGAAGGCTTGGACATATGAAATGCCCCTGAGGCGATGAACAACACGTGATCGGTCTTCAATGAACCGTACTTGGTATTGACGCTGCAGCCCTCGACCAGGGGCAGCAGGTCGCGCTGCACGCCCTCGCGTGACACGTCGGCGCCCACGGTCTCCTGGCGGCGCGCGATCTTGTCGATCTCATCGATGAACACGATGCCGTTCTGCTCGGCGTTGGCCAGCGCTCGCGTCTTGAGCTCTTCCTCGTTGATGAGCTTGCCCGCTTCCTCCTCGATCATGAGCTTGAGCGCTTCGCCGACCTTGACCCGCCGGGTGCGCGTGCGCGCGCCTCCCAGATTGGACAGTACCGACTGCAGTTGCTGCTGCATCTCTTCCATGCCGGGCGGGGCCATGATGTCGACGCCGCCACCCTGCGCGCGCACCTCGATTTCCACTTCGCGCTGGTCAATTTCCCCGCGCTTGAGCATCTCGCGCAACTTGGCGCGCGTATCGGCATCGCGCGGTTGCGCCGGCTCGTCGGTGGAGAATCCCAGATTGCGCGGCTTGGGCAGCAGCGCATCCAGTACGCGCTCAATGGCGCCCTCGCGGGCGCCATCGCGAACGCGCGCGAGCTCGAGTTCGCGCGTCATCTTGACCGCGACGTCGGCCAGCTCCTTGATGATGGAATCGACCTCGCGGCCGACGTAACCCACCTCGGTGAACTTGGTGGCCTCGACCTTGACGAACGGCGCCTGCGCCAGGCGCGCCAGGCGGCGCGCGATCTCGGTCTTGCCGACACCGGTCGGTCCGATCATCAGGATGTTCTTGGGCGTGATTTCCTGGCGCAACGGTTCATCCACCTGCATGCGACGCCAGCGATTGCGCAGCGCAATCGCCACCGCGCGCTTGGCGGCCGCCTGCCCGACAATGTGCTTGTCGAGCTCCAGAACGATGGCTTGCGGCGTCATGGCCGCAATTCCTCGATGACCAGGTTGCGATTGGTGTAGATGCAGATGTCGGCGGCAATGCCGAGCGAGCGCTCGACGATGGTGCGCGCATCAAGCTCGGTATTTTCCGTCAATGCACGCGCCGCGGCCTGCGCAAACGGACCGCCGGAACCGATGGCCACCGCATCGAACTCGGGCTCGATCACATCGCCGTTGCCCGAGATGATGAACAGATTCTGCGGATCGCCCACCAGCAGCAGCGCCTCGAGACGGCGCAGGTAACGGTCGGCACGCCAGTCCTTGGCCAGCTCGATGGCGGCGCGGGTCAGGTTGCCGTATTTCTCGAGCTTACCCTCGAAACGCTCGAACAAGGTAAAGGCATCGGCGGTGCCGCCGGCAAAACCCGCGAGCACCTTGCCATTGGACAAGCGGCGCACCTTGCGCGCGTTGCCCTTCATGACGGTATTGCCGAGAGTGACCTGACCGTCGCCGCCGAGCGCAATGGCGCCGCCGCGCCGCACGGCCAGGATGGTGGTCGAATGGGGATCGAAATGCTCGCTCATAGGCCTTTGCTCTGCTAACCGCGGCGTTTGGCGCGCGGATGGGCTCGTTCGTATGTGCGGGCTAGGTGCTGAAAATCAAGGTGGGTGTAGACCTGCGTAGTGCTGATGTTGGCGTGCCCCAGCAATTCCTGCACGGCGCGCAAATCGCGGCTGGATTCCAGCAGGTGGGTGGCAAATGAATGGCGGAACAGGTGCGGGTGCACGTGCTGCGGCAGCCCCTGAATGCGCGCCCGCGCGGCCACACGCAACTGCACGGCGCGCGGGCTCAGGGGCCCGCCGTTACGCGCCACGAACACGGTGTCGCAATGCGCCTGCGCCATCGCGGGACGTAGTTCGAGCCAGCGGCGCAGGGCCTGTACGGCCTTGCTCCCCACGGGGGCGATGCGCTCCTTGCGGCCCTTGCCCACCACCCGCGCGCTGCCGCTGGCCAGGTCCAGATCGCCGAGTTTCAGGGCCGTGAGCTCGGACAGGCGCAGACCGCCGGAATAAAAGAGTTCCATGAGTGCCAGATCGCGGGTCTCGAGCGCGTTGCCGGGCTTGAATGCCAGCAGGCGAGCCATCTGGTCGACATCGAGCGTCTGCGGCAGACGTTTGGCGGCCTTCGGTGCCGGCACATCCAGTGCCGGGTTGAGCTTGAGCGCGCCTTCGCGCTGCAAAAAACCGAAGAAGGTTCGTAGGGCCGCGAGCCGGCGCTGGATGCTGCGGCCCTTGAGCCCGCGGGCATGGCTGCGGGCCGCGAAAGTGCGCACGTGCTGGTGATCAAGCGCGCGCCAGCTTTCGACCCCATTGCGCTGGCACCACTCCACCAGTGTCTGCAGGTCGTGGCGATAGGCCGACACCGTGTGCGCAGACAAGCGCCGCTCCGTGACCAGAAAGCGCTCGAAGCGCTCGAGCCACTGCTTGGCCTCGGGGCTCATGTCACCGCGGACTTGAGCTAGGCTCTCGCCAGTGCGTCGGTGATCAGCTCGCCCATGCGCGTGAGGAATTCGATACTCATGCCCGGATGAAATCGATCGCGGTCGACACTGCCGAGCGCCAGCAGACCCATGGCCGGCGCGCCGCCAAGCGGGATCAGCGCCACCGAGCCGATGTCGGTGGCTTCGGCGCTGAACAGGAACTCGCGCTGGCTGTCGCGAATCTGCCCGCAGCGCGGCTTGCCGGCGGCGAACAGGCTCTCGAAGCTGCGATAGTTGGCATCCTCGCTGGCGACCGAGCGCACGAAGCGGTCGGCGTCGGGAATCAGCGGCTCGTGGTTTATGGCGAGCACCAGCACGGCATTACAGGTGTCGAAATCCTCGCGCAGACTGGCCTCGATTTCCGTGATGGCCTGTGAGCGGCTGCTGGTGGACAGCAGGCGGCGCGTGAAGCGATGAATCTTCTCGGCCAGCAGGTTATTCGCGCGTGCCACCCGCACGAATTCCGCCAGCTTCTGTTCCTGGGTCTCATACTTCTCACGCAGCACTTCCACCTGGCGCTCGATCAGCGACACGGTCGAGGCATTGCGCGGATGCTGCAGGCGCAGGCGCGCCAGCAGTTGCGGATGACGTTCGAAGAAATCGGTGTTTTGCTGCAGGTATTGCGCGACCACCTGCTCCTCGTTGGTGTCTGCCGGAATGCCGCGCACCTGATTGCTCGTCATCCTGTCTGTCTCCCCGTTGGCCGCCATGGCTTAGATGTCTACGCGTCCTTCGAAGGCACGCTGCGCCGGTCCCGTGAGCCACACGGACTGTCCCGGTCCGCCCCAGTGTACGCTCAACGTGCCGCCCGGCACATGCACCTCGACATCGCTGCCGAGCAAACCCAGATGATGACCGATCACCACCGCGGCACAGGCGCCGGTGCCGCACGCCAAGGTCTCGCCGGCGCCGCGCTCGTACACCCGCAGGCGGATGTGCGTGGTGTCGAGCACCTGCATGAAACCGACATTGACCTGGCGCGGAAAGTGCGCGTTGGTCTGCAGCGCACGGCCGATGCGTTCGACCGGAGCATCCTCGACCGAGTCGACCAGCAGCACCGCATGCGGATTGCCGATGGAGACCGCGCCGATCTCGATGCTCTCGCCGCCGGCACTCACACGATAGCTGGCGTTCTGCGCCGGCACGACGAATGGCAGCGACCTGGGATCGAAATCAGGAACCCCCAGGTCCACCGACACGCGATCGTCGGCCAGCACCCGCGCGCGCAGCAGGCCGCCGGTACTGTCGATCGACAAGGTGTCGCCGTTGCGCTGGCCGCGCTGATGCAACAGCGCTGCGACGCAGCGCGCGCCGTTGCCGCACTGCTCGACCTCGCCGCCGTCGGCATTGAAAACACGGTAGAAGGCATCGGTGCCCTGTCGGCGCGGGGGTTGCAGCACCAGCGCCTGATCGAATCCCACACCGGTGTGCCGGTTCGAGAGCGCGCGCCATTGCTCGACCGTGGGCAGGATGGCGTCGGCGGGAAGATCGAAGATCAGGAAGTCGTTGCCGAGTCCATGCATCTTCGTGAAATCGATCCGCATGCCATGAGCATAACCGATCGATCCGGGGACGGCGCCGTCAGGCCGAGGCGCGCAGGACTACTGGCCGCAGACGGCTTCCATGGCCAGCCGCAGGTTCAGGCGCTGCTGGTCGGCATCGGCATCGGACAGATACTCGCGTTCACCGTTGGCGCCGGGCTTGTAGATGCGGCGCGCGTCCACCGCCTGGTTGTAATCGGTGGTGGCCTTCTTGCACTGATCGGCACGAGTCTGCGCCACATCCTGCTGCACGGCCTGTTTCGCGGCCTGCTGCTTCACCGGATCCGGCGGTGGCAGATTTGAGTTTGAGTTCGCGCTGGCGGAGGCGCTGCTGCTGGCAGGGGCACTGGAGGCCACATTGGTGGTGGCAAATCCCAGC
>DASXLF010000440.1:0-1710 GCA_036496405.1 Steroidobacteraceae bacterium
AGCGATTTGTACATCACCGGCGTGATGACGTGCGCATTGCTCATCATCAGCGCCAGATAGCCGTCCTTCGGCGCTTTCGCGACCGCATTGGCGGCGATAATGCCGCCGGCGCTTACCCGGTTCTCTACCACCACCGGCTGCCCCAGGATTTCGCCCAGCGGATCGGCGACGATGCGGGCGGCGATGTCGGTGCCGCCGCCGGCGCCGAACCCGACCAGAAGGTGGATCGGCCGCGCCGGCCAGTCCTGCGCCTGCGCCGCGGACGTGCAGCCAAGCGCTGCGGCCAATATCGCGAGGCACGTCACCGTGATGGGCCGACAAGCCATTCGATTCTCCCCCGCTGGAACAGACGAAGCTAACAGATTGCGGCTGCGGCGGAAGCTGCAGGCTGACTGCATTTCGGGGGTCTGGCAGTCATCCCGGAAGTGTGACTATCTGCACCAGACCGATCGAGGATTAGGCCATGCCGATTCGATTTGTCCGGCTGCCGCGAATTGTCCGAGCCCAAATCAGGCGTCAGCAATGAAAGCCCCGGCGCTCGATCCGTTCGCAAAAGTCCGCACCGCCACCAACGTGCATCGCGCCAAGCACGGCTGCGGCGCCTATCCATACGACAACGGCCCATTGCTCAGTACGCTTGCGGCGGCGGCCAATGCGCGCCGGATTCTGGAATTGGGGACGGCGCTCGGCTACACGGCGCTGTCGTTCGCGCATGGCGCGCCGGACGCGACCGTCGACACCATCGAGCGCGAGCCGGAGCACGTGCAGCTTGCACGCGACAACATTGCGGCCGCCGCCATGGATCATCGCATCACCGTGCACGAGGGCGATTTCGCCAAGGTGCTGCCGACGCTCGATCCCGGCTACGATGTCGCCTTCTTCGACGGCCACACGCCGATGCCGGCGCTGCACAAGGAGCTGCGCAACCTGCTGCGCACCGGCGGCACGCTGATTACAGCCAACCTCAACCAGGGCGGCACGGCCGATGCCGTGCGCAAGGCGCTGTTCGACGGCAAATCCTGGCGCAGTGCGCTGATCGACGAGGACGGTGAGACGGCGATCAGCGTCAAGTTGTAGGTCACCCGAAACAAGGGACAAATCCATGTCGCTGCGAATGATCCTGCTGCCGCTGTTCGTCGAGGTCGTGCTGACCTTCGTGCTGCTGTTCTGGATGGCTGGCCTGCGCACCGGGGCCCTGCGCCGCGGCGAGGTACGCCTCGACGACATTGCGTTGCGCGAGCCGAACTGGCCGCGCAGCACGCTCCCAGTCGCCAACTCCTATCATAACCAGCTTGAGCTGCCGATCCTGTTCTATGTGCTCACAATCCTGGCCTACGTCACCCACCACGCCGGGCTCGCCTTCGTGCTGCTGGCCTGGGTGTTTGTGGTATTGCGCGTGCTGCACGCGGGTATCCACGTCACTACCAACAACGTCTCGGTGCGCGGTCCGCTGTTTGGCGCGTCGGCGCTCGTGCTGGCGATCATGTGGCTGATGTACATGATCGAAATCATCCTCGGAATCTGAGGCACAACATGCCGCTCGATTTTTGTCATCCCACCGCGCCGCACAAGAAGCTCAGGTTGCCGGAATGGTACGTCTCCAGCCTGATGATGGACCGTGCGCTTGACGCCATCTGCCGCCGCGTGAAGAAATTCGATCGCAAGCACGACATTCCCTATCTCGCCGGCTTTAGCCAGGACGGCAAGACC
>DASXLF010000441.1:0-2589 GCA_036496405.1 Steroidobacteraceae bacterium
ATGGCGTTCCACATCGTATTTCCGGCTATCTCGATAGGACTTGCAAGTTACCTGGCGGTGCTGGAAGGGCTGTGGCTGCTGACCGGTCGCGACTCCTACCTCAATTTGTATAAATACTGGCTGCGGATCTTCGCCACGGTATTCGGCATGGGTGTGGTGTCGGGGCTGGTCATGTCGTACCAGTTCGGCAGCAACTGGTCGACCTTTGCCGACAAGGCCGGTCCGATCATCGGTCCGCTCATGGCTTACGAGGTGCTGACCGCGTTCTTTCTGGAAGCCGGCTTTCTCGGCATCATGCTGTTCGGCCTGACCAGGGTCGGCAAGGCACTGCATTATATCGCCACGCTGGCGGTCGCCGGCGGCACGCTCACCTCGGCGTTCTGGATACTGGCGGCCAATAGCTGGATGCAGACGCCGGCCGGCTTCAGCACCAACGCTGACGGACAATTTATTCCGCAGTCCTGGCTCGAGATCATCTTCAATCCCTCGTTTCCTTATCGGCTGGTACATATGGTGCTCGCCGCCTATTTGAGCACCGCCCTGATCGTAGGTTCCGTGGCGGCGTTTCATCTGCTGCGCCGGCACGCCACGCCGGAAGTCAAACGCATGTTTTCGATGGCCATGTGGATGGCGGCGGTGGTGGCGCCGATCCAGATCATCGCCGGCGACATGCACGGACTCAACACGCTCGAACATCAGCCGGTGAAAATCATGGCACTCGAGGGGCATTTCGACGCCAGTCCGCATGGCGCGCCATTGATACTGTTCGGGCTGCCCGATCAGGCCGCCGGCCGGGTGCGCGCGGCCATCGAGATTCCGCTGCTGTCCTCGCTGATTCTCAAGCACGATTTGCATGCGCCGATGCCCGGACTCAACAGCGTGCCGCGCGCGGATTGGCCGCCGGTGGCGGTGATCTTCTGGACGTTCCGCATCATGGTCGGATTGGGGTTCGCGATCCTGACGCTGGGGATCACGAGTCTGATCGCGCGTGCGCGCGGTTCGCTCTATACCAGTCGCACCTTGCAGCGCGCGGCGCTGATCATGGGACCCGCCGGAATCGCCGCCGTGATCGCCGGCTGGTTCACCACCGAGGTTGGACGCCAGCCATTCACCATCTATCACGTGCTGCGCACCGTGGATTCCGCCTCGCCCCTGGCGGCGCCGGCGGTCGCCGCCTCGCTGGCGGCGTTCGCCGTGGTGTACTTCACCGTCTTCGGCGCCGGCGCGTTCTACATCCTGCGCATGATGCGCTCGCCGCCGCATGCGGGAGAGCCCGCCCAACCGGAGCCGGTTCCGCAGCGCAGTGCCGGCATCGTGCCGCAGGGCCTGGTCTGATGCTGCCCGATGCCGCACTGAGCGTGTTCTGGGCGCTAATTGTGGCGCTCGCGGTGTTTGCCTATATTGTCATGGATGGATTCGATCTCGGCATCGGTATCCTGTTCCCACTGTTCCACGGCGAACACGAGCGCGGCACGGTGATGAATACCATCGCTCCGGTGTGGGACGGTAATGAGACCTGGCTGATCCTTGGCGGCGGCGGCCTGATGGCAGCCTTTCCGCTGGCCTACGCGGTCCTGATGCCGGCGCTGTACACGCCCATGATTGCGATGCTGCTGGGCCTGATCTTCCGCGGGGTGGCCTTCGAGTTTCGTTGGCGCACGCAGCGCGCGCGCAAGTTCTGGGACGGTGCGTTCTTTGCCGGGTCCACTCTGGCCGCCTTCATGCAGGGGGTGGCACTGGGCGCCATACTGCAGGGAATCCGGGTCGAAGGACGGCACTATGCGGGCGGCTGGTGGGACTGGCTGTCGCCATTCAGCATGCTTACGGGCGCGGCGCTGATCGCGGGCTATGCAACACTCGGTGCCAGCTGGATCATCCTCAAGACCGAAAATGAATTGCAGCAGCGCGCGTACCGGATCGCCCTGCGCTGCGGCCTGGCACTGGTGATCGGCATCGTCGGCGTGAGTCTGGCGACGCCCATGCTGCACTCGCAATATGCGCAGCGCTGGTTTCAGTGGCCGAATGTTCTGCTCAGCGCTCAGGTACCGCTACTGGTGCTGATCTCGGCAGTGCTGTTTTTCTTCGCCCTCAAGCACCGCTGGGAGCGGGCGCCCTTTTTTCTGACGCTGGGTTTGTTCGCGCTGAGCTATGTCGGCCTGGGCATCAGCGTCTATCCCTACCTGGTGCCCCAGAGCATCACCATCGCGGAGGCCGCCGCTCCGGCGAGCAGCCAGAGATTCATGCTGGTGGGAACTCTGGTGCTGATCCCGATCATCATCGGTTACACCGCGCACGCGTACTGGGTGTTTCGCGGCAAGGTCGGTACCGAGGGCTATCATTGATCCGGCCGCGTTGGCAGCGCCTGCTGTGGTTCTTCGGGCTGTGGGCTGCGAGCGTCAGCGTGACGCTGCTGGTCGCCGGCGCGCTGCGCTGGCTGTTCGGCCGCATACTCGCCTAGCATGACTCGCGCCGCGGAGCCGCGGCGCGAGTCATCCGTCCCAGGCTCAGAACTTGATTCGGAATTCCCCCCAGATGGTTCGCGGCGCCGACGGCGTGCCGTAATCCGCGCCCGATTGTTCGTACAGATCG